>NZ_BAAALD010000036.1:0-73597 GCF_039528095.1 Kitasatospora arboriphila | reverse complement strand
TGATCGGCCTCATGACCCGCCGGCTCACCGGCGAATCCACCCCGACCTGGCGCGGAACCTGACCCCCGAAACCAGGGACGAAACGCCCAGTCACACAGGCCGGGTTCATCCCCCCGTCGGCCACCGCCCAGGACGCCCACCCCGCCCGGGCAACCCCTGACCGCCACCCGGAGCGGAATCCCGTCATCCGCTCCGGGCGGCGGAGACCTGCGGCGGCAGCCGCCTCGCCCATGCAGAAGGTGCGTATCCCAATAAATAACCGAAGGAAACTAGCGGATCATCACATCGCCCGAATGCACGAAAATCTTCCGGGCCGTTCGGGGGCCATTACCGGCCGCAAAGAATCGATACACCCTGCAGCCCACTGCGCCATATGGCGGGGAGAGCCGGTTCGTGAGCGTGTCAGAGCCTCCGCGTACCAGAGATGACCGAGAATCTCTGAAACCATCCGAGCAACAGCCAAACTCTGCCCAGACCCCGAGGAGCGTGCGTGCCTAACCAGGAGTGGCTCCCCGACCAACCCGTCCGCGTCGGCCGCATCGACTGGCCCGAGCACCAATCGGACGAGGTCTTCCTGCGCCTGCAGACAGGTCAAACCGTTGTTCTGGACCGTCAGCCGTGGCAAGTCCTGGAAATCAACGAATACCCGTACTCCCAGTGGCCGAGGACCTACCAGGAATCCTGGTACGAACACGTGGAGCTGTGGAGTCATTCCGAAAATCTCCATGGCGCCCACAGGAGCACGATGCCCCCCGACCGGGCCAGCTTCTACAAGCGCCCCGTGATCCTGGTTCTGCGCAATGAAAACATCCCCAGGTCCGTTCCGAAACACTGGTGCGCACCGGCCAGCCATGACTGGCACGTCCTCCCGGAGCACTACGCGGTGTGCCGGACCTGTGGCGAACTCCCGCCTTGCCACAACGGAGAACACCGATGGAACGGCGGCCCGCGGCGGACCGAGCACACCGGCTCCGCCCGCCTCATCGTCCCACCGGGATGCTGCATGGGATGCGCTGAGCCCATCAAACCCCGGATGCGAAGCGTCACCTTCCCCGGTGCCAACCTCTGGTATCCCGAGCTCGGCGAAGGAAGCGCGGTCTTCCACGCCCGCACCCACTGCGTCGACCACGTCGAGGACTACCGCAGGGAATGGGAGACTTCATACATCCAAAAGCCACGCTATTCATCCAGCCCGTTGTTCCAGGAATCCCGGGAAGAAAATTCCGTTCCACCGAGGGCACGCCCGGTGGAGGATCAGTTCAGGCTCGCTGAAGGATCTCCCCAGGTCGGCAGTTTTTCTCTCGCGGGAGATTCGCCAGAAATCCTGCACCGAGCACATGCAGGGCCGACGGACATCCTTCCAGCGTCCTCCCTCCCGGCCCTTCACCCGCAACCCCGCGTCGCCTCTCCGCACTCCCTGCCCGGGGCACGCCTCGAATCCAGCCCTCTCACGCAAGTCTCAGGAACAACCGAGCACACCGGACACACCGGGCACCTCCCGGATCTGCGCAATCCGGAACAGGCCGCACGGGTGATCGAAGAACTCACCACGGCTGTACGCAATATCGCCGCCTACCTGAACAGCGGGACCGGCGTGCAAACCTATACAAGAATTCCATGACCTCGTTCGCACCTCCGACGTCCTGCCGGAGCAGCCTCTGGCGCTGGCACAGTCACTGCATCTGCCACGGGAACGGAGCAGAAGCCAACGAAGGGGCCGTGCGGCACCCGGCCCGGATCCACCGCCATGTCGGCATCCGGGCCGGTCCGGGCGCTTCTTGGCGCTGGCATGCCACACATGCACGGGGCAGATCACGAACCGGGCACATCGGGCGCCGCCATTGCTGCGGCCACTACCCCCCGGCCACGGCCGGGATCCTCGGTTCGTGAGATCGGCCCGCGGCATCCGCCCACCCCCGGTGCACACTGCGGCAGGTCCACCGACTACTCGGTTCCGAGTGTGACCCGCAGACACGGCCCCACCGCGACGCTGCGCCCGATCACCCGCACCCCCGATGCTGCTGCCCGGCCGAGGCGGGGCGGACCACAGACGACGGAAAACGGCGACGACCTTGCCGAGGATGGTCGCGTCCTCGCAGACCTCGCCCGGCCAGTTCCAGGTGGAGATCGACGGACACGGCGCGGCCCGGCTCCTTGCTCTCGCCGCCCCGCTCCGCACAGACACCTTCCCCTGACACCTCCTGCACCAGTCGAGCCGGGCGTGCCCGGTGATGGCCACTGCGCCTCCCGCCACCATTGCGGTCCGCCGATACCTGCCACCCGCCCACCGCGCCAGCCCGTCACGGCTCCGGCCCGCCCTCGATCACCGGCCCCGCCGTCGCCGCCTGCCGACCCGGGGACAGGGCGTGGGGCAAGGACAGCGGCGAGCCCCCTGCACGAGCGGCCGGATTCGAAGTGCGGGCCGCCCGGCACGGTCACAGACTCAAAAATGCCCCGAGCCCGGCACCGTCGGGGCCAGTGAACCGATCGAGGAGGAAGCGTGACCACAGCTCGGGACGTCATGCACGCAGGCGCCCAGTGCATCGGCGCCGACCAGAGCCTGCTGGATGCGGCGAAGATGATGCGCGAGATGGAGGTCGGCGCCCTGCCGATCTGCGGCGCCGACCAGAAGCTCAAGGGCATGGTCACCGACCGCGACATCGTCATCCGGTGTCTGGCCACGGGTGAGGACCCCGCCCGAATGACCGCCATGGACTTGGCCGGCCAGCTGCACTGCGTCCGCGCCGCCGACAGCATGGACACCGTCCTCACGAAGATGGAGCAGCACCAGATCCGCCGTATCCCGGTGATCGACAACGACCGCCTGGTCGGGATGATCAGCGAGGCCGACCTGTGCAAGGGCCACCGTGAGGGCGGCCGCCTCACCGACCAGCAGATCATCGAATTCATGGACAGCGTCTACGCCCAACGCTGACCCGCGCCGCTCCGTTACCGTCACCGACCGGGCGGGCACTACCGCAGCTCGGAGGCCTGCCCGCAGCTCGGGGAGCGCGGTGTCCGGGACGGCGGGATGCTGCCGGGGTGCGGGGCCCGGTTGCCCCGACGGCACGCACCCGGGGGTACGGCGCAGCAGGCGGACGCACCGGCTTCAAGTACCGGCGCCCGAGCGGCGTGAGGGTTCGCCCCCCCGCCGGGCCGTTCGGCGGTCACCGCATGCACCCGGCCCGGCCGGCTGAGCTGCGAACGGAAGCCGGCCGGGCCGCAGGGCACACCTCGTGACCGCCCACGTCGTGCCGGACGGCAACCTCGGACGACACCGCCGGACAGAAACGGGGGTCCGCCGTGACACATCCCGGCAATCACCGCCACGGGGACATCGAGGGCATTGAGTTGTGCGACCTGTGCGGTGTCCTCGTGCCCGAGGAGGAGGCCTACCTGTACACGGTCGCGGACTCCTCCGCCACCGCCTGCGGCGCCCTCGAGCACGGCGAGCGCCTGCTGACCGCCTGCTCCTGGGACCACCTGGAAACCCTCGTCACCGCTTACGAACAGCGGCCCTTCGACATGGAGGAACTGTGGGCCTCCATCCTCCTCGAAGCCCACCACCGCCTCGGCCCCGCCAGCACCCAGCACATCTTGCAGGCCACCGGCCTCACCCTCCACCAGCTCGACCGCGCCCGCGACTGGCACCTCCGCCGCCTCCTCCAGCACCCCGGCCAGGAGCAGAACGCCGGCGGCGAAGGCGATCACCCATGGAACTACGAAGAAGACCAAGACGACTGCCGTGACGGACACGACGACGACGACGGTGGCGGCCACAGCGGCACTGCCTGACCCTGCCATGTCCCTCGATGCCCACGGGCCCCCGCGCGCCTCCCGCCCGGACTCCCGCAGCCCGGCAGACCGCTCATCGATCCCGAGCGCGTCCAGGAACAGCCGCAGATCCTCGGCACCGCGGGCGTGCACGGCGACCACCCCGCGGGCCCGGGCCCGCATCCACTCGTCCACGTGCGCGCCGACCGGCTCGACGCGTACGGCCGGCGACGCCGGATCCCGATTCCCGCGCACCACGGCGGCCACCTCCTTCCGGGTTACGTGCCGAACGTCCCCCCGGACATCACGTCCGAACAGGTATACCCGCGGTCGGCGCCCCAGCCGGGCCCGGACCGGGCACAGGGTGTACCCGACGGCGTGTCACATCCGGGCCTGCACATGATCGGCACGGAACGAGGCACAGTGCCGGTATGCCAGACAGCCGACACAACCGCCCCCGCACACACGCCCCCACCCTCCGCCTTTCCGCCGACCAGGCCGGCCGCCACATCACCGTTCCCCAACCTGCCCGACCCGCTCCCGCCACTGCCACGGGGCCGGTGCCGAAACCCCCCGTTGCGTCGCCGTCCCGCCCGGAGGCCGCACCGGCACGCCGGATGCCCCGCCTTGGTACCGGCCGCGCGCCGCGGCTGCTGCCAGGCCGTGCGCAGCCGTCAGGTCATGGAAGGCGGCGGCATCCTGCTGCTGACCCGTCACGCCGTCGATTGCCCGGTCTGGTCCACCCGCTGAACCGCAGCATCGCGGCAGGTCCGGGGCGGCTGGCGGACACGGGACCGGGCGGCCCCGGATCGGCGCTGCGCCCGCCCGGCCCGAGAGGAGGACGACCGGTCGGGGCGGCGCGGCAACGCTGCGCTCCATCCGGGGCGCTCGGCCAGTTCGACGAGCGGCAGGGACTTCGGGCACGTCCGGCTCGACGGGAGCCGCCCGGTCGGAGCTGGTGATCTCCAACAGCGGCGCCACTGCGGGCGGGCGGTGGCACGGCCGCCCCAGGCGGCCCCGCGGCAAGGTACGGGTTGAGCCAGAACCCGAGTTCGGGCAGCACTGGAAGCCCTGCAGAAATCGAACAATTTATGACGTCAGGCAGCATGCGCCCCTGCCGAGAGTTCAGCAGGGGCGCACGGTGTAGCGAGCTGCGGAAGGCCGGGTCCCGTCCTCGATGAACGGCGTGCCGGCCGACATCAGCTACCGTCTGCTGCCGGTCCGACGGCCCGCCCTCACTTCAGGTGCCGCGTGAAGAACTGGGCTGCGACGTCCCCCGCGAACTGGGGGACACCGGTATGCCCGCCCATGTTGGCGTGCAGGGACTTCTCCTCGGAGCCGAAGGCGTCGAACAGGTCCAGGGCAGCCTGCCGGTCGTTCCCTTCGTCGTCCCACTGCAGCATGACGTGCAGCGGAATGGTGACCTGCCGGGCCTCCTCGAACATGGCGCGCGGCACGAAACTCCCGGCGAACAGCACGGCGGCCGAAATGCGCGGCTCGACCACCGCCAGTCGGATGCCGATGGAGATCACTCCCCCCGAGTAGGCGACCGGACCGCCGATCCCGGGCAGTGCGAGGAGGGCGTCCAGGGCGGCCTGCCATTCCGGGACCGCCTTGTCGACCAGCGGGAGGATGAGGGCGTCGACGATCTCGTCGCTGACCGGCTCGCCGGCCGCCATCACCCGGCGCAGGTCGGCGCGGGCCCGCTCGACGGCGGGCCAACGGGGCCGGTCGCCGCTGCCGGGGAGCTCGATGGTGGCCGTGGCGAAGCCCTCCGCCGCGGAGTGCCGGGCCCGGGCGGCCAGTCGGGGGTACATCGTGCGCAGCCCGAGGGGCGGGTGGCCGAGCAGGATCAGCGGCGCCGGTGCGGATGTGGAGGCGGATGCGGGCGTCCACAGGATGCCGGGGATCTCGCCGAGGGTGAATTCGCGTTCGACGACGCCGTCGTCGAGGTGCTGCTCAGAGGTGAAGTGCACGGTCGTGCCTTTCGGGAGGGCTCAGAAACGGCGCTCCCGGACGACCTGTCGTCCGACCGTGACCCCGGAGGAGAGCACCCATGTCGATACTGCGTTCACGGGTACCACCTCCTCGTTCTCTCGCACGGCTTCCGGGAACCTAGCAGTGGTCGCCTCGTCCGCCAAACGGTTTTTGCGTCCCTGCGACGGCGGGGTTCACCGACGCTGTCGCTTCTCATGACCTGCTTGAGCAACACCGCGAGCAGCCGGGCGGCGGCTGCGGCGGCGAAGGCGATGTGGAGGTGCACGAAGGGTCCTCGGGCATGGTGGCGGGCGGTCGCCCGGGCCGGCGCCTGTCGCGAAGGTGCCCACCGGGTCGGACGTGTCTCGCTGAGCACCTCTCTTCTCGCGCTCCTGGGCGGCAACGACGGTCAGGAAGGCGGGTGAGAGCACGGCCTGCTGCCCGTGGGGCGGACAGCAGGCCAGGTGGGGCGAGCGCGGGTCGCTGTTCAGTCGGCTGCTGTGCGGAGGTGGTCGGGCCAGGCGGTCGGGTCGCCGCCGAGGTGGCTGTGGATCCACTGGGCCCAGCGTTCCAGGCCGAAGCCGACGCAGGCGGAGTGGGGCGTGGAAGAAGTGGGCGGCCCCACCGGTCCGCTCCCCGTGCTGTTGACGAGTGAGCCGGCCGGGCGTGCCGGTTCGGTGGCATCGACGGCCGTGGCTCGGCGGGTGGTCGGCACGCGGTGTCCAGCAGTGCGGCGAGGTGGAACAGGACGGGGTGGCCTCGGAGCGGACGACCCATCGGGTGACCACCGTCGGTCACCCTCGGCTCCAGAAGCCGTGGGGATCACGGCCTGGGCGAAAGCCTGCGGCTTCGGCCATGCCGACGGCATCGCCGAAGCCCCGGGCAACGGCGTCGGGATCGTGCGCGTCACTGGCGAAGGTGATGGCCTGGCCACCCTCCTCACGCCACCAGGCCAGCACCTCGGAGCGCAGTGGAACCCTCGTGTTGACTTCGAGGACCTTGCCGGCCGTCGCGAGGCAGCGCAGGACGTGGCGGTACTCCTCCTCGAAGTCGTAAGGGTCGTACGGCTTCCCGTCCGCGGGCCAGTGACGGACCGGGTAGTCGATGTGCGCCAGCACTTCAAACGACTCGAACTGTTGGATCAGCCGGACGGTTTCAGCCAGGTAGGCGCGGACGACCTGGGCAGGCGACTGATCGTCGTAGCGGGCGGAGACCTCGGTGAAGCCGTCGCCGGCGGCAGTCGGCGCGGAGTGCACCGAAGCCAGCACCCGCTCGAAAGCCCCCGCGTCGAGGAGGGCGGCGGCACGGGCGCGATGCCAGTGCGGTTCGCTCAGCTCGACGCCGGACAGGATGCGCAAGCCCGGATGACGCTCCCGGCATCGCTCCAGGCACTCGTGGTATCCGCCGACATCGAGAGGAGGCGGAGTCAGCACGCTGTCCACCAGCAGCGGATTCCACTCCTCGGGGACCTTCACACCAGGGCTGAGCGTCCAGGGTGTGAGGTCCGCGTGCTCGGTGAACGCCACCGAGGGCAACCCGAGTTCAACCGCCCGGAGGCAGCTGCGTTCCATCGACCCGGCCAGTGCGTCCCAGGACCACTGACTATGCACATGACTGTCCGGTGGCAGCATGCCCCATCCCCTTCCATGCCGCTGAGGACCAGATACGAGGTCTGGGTCCGGCAGCGGGCGCCGACGCCCACGACGAAGGACGGGAAAAAGGCATCGACAGGTTGCACACGTAGGGCGTCAGGCAACGTGGCCGGGTCCTCCCGCGCCGGGCCTGTCAGGACGCAGCCCGAGCGGACCCGGGACGGTCGACCCATCGACCGGCCCTCCGAAGCAACGGCCGCAGAACCCGCCACGCACCGCGGTGTGACGAAACATCCGGGCCACTCCGGCGGCGCCCGGATGACCTCGGCCCTCGCCTGCGCACTTCCCGACCGGCCCGCCGCCGTCGTACCGGTCGCCGGCCTGCGCGCCGGCCGGCCGGACCCACAGACGACAGTACGCCCGACCCCGCATCCTGCCGCCCCGCAAAGCCCGTGCCCGTCCTCGCTGTTCACGGGCAGCAGGACCCCATCAAACCCGTACGACGCGCCAGCAACCCCGCCTGGCGCTACTCCGTACCGGCCGCCCTCACCAGCTGGGCCGAACCCAACGGATGCCGGCCCGACCCGACCACCTCCCCGGCGACCGAACACGTCACCCCGACCGCTTACCGCAGGTGCCACCGCGGCGCCGACACCGAGCTCCACACCGTCGCCGACGGCGGCCACACCTGGACCGGCTCCCCGCACGAATTCGACGGCCTCGGCTCCACCACCCACGAGATCGACGCCAACACGCCGATCCGGCAGTTCTTCCGCCGCCACCACCGCTGATCCGGCCTCGACGGCCCGGCAGCTTGGTCAGCAGGCTGTCGGGCAAAGAGCGTCGGGACGATGTAGCGCGGGCCAGGGTCCGGAAGCACCGGAGCGTCGGCTCGGCACAGCCCGGAGCCGCTGCGAGAAGGCAAGCAGTCGGTACGTAGCCCACCTCGGCGGGCGTGTTGAACGGCGGGAGCACGGTCTCGGCGAGCACGCCCCGGTTGTCCGGCGGGTCGATGATGCCGAATAGCCGGGTGTTGAGGCGCTGGTACTCCTCCCCCGGATCCGGGTTCGGGGCGTCCATGCCGGGCGCCACGCCGTACGGAACGAGCCCGCGGTCGGCGCCGTCCTCGGCCCGGCGCCGCCGCCTCGTCGAACGACCTCTCCTCGGGAGGTTCGACCTGCACGAGGACGCCTGACGCGGGATCAGGCCTGCGGCACGCCACCGTCTGCCGCCAGGCGGGTGAGCCACTCGCGCAGCAGGCGCTGCTCGGCGTCGCTCAGGACGTCCGCGTCGTCGGGGAGGGCGGCGCGCAGCGCGCGGGCCGCCGGGGCGGGACCGGTCTCCGCGGCGGAGAGCGTCGGTTCGGCGCGGGTGACGGCGGCGACCATGGACTCGCGCAGGATGGTCAGCAGTGCCGGATTGCGGCGTTCCGCAGGGGTGGAGTGCCAGGTGATGACCGCGCCCCGGCCGGTGGCCTGGATGATCTGGGCGGCCAGTTCCTCGTCGACCCGCAGCCACCCCCCGGCCGCCAGCCGGCGCACCCGCCCGTGGAGGATCTCCAGGCCCGCGCGGTGTGCTGCGTCCGACCCCCGGCCGGTGGCCCGGTTCATCACCGCGAACAGCTCCGGGCGCGAGACCCCGAACTCCACCACCAGGTCCCAACCACGGCGCAGCTCCTCCACCGGGTCCTCCGGGGCGGGGTCGAGCTGCGCGCGCTTGCTCTCCAGGAACTGTGCGTAGCCGTACTCGGCGACCGCCTCCAGCAGCCCCTCCTTGTCGCCGAAGAGGCGGTAGATCGCCGGCGGCTGCATCCCGGCCGCGGCGGCGACCGCGCGGGTGCTCACCGCGTCCGGCCCGCCGTTCTCCAGCAGGTCGACGGCCGCCACGACGATGCGGTGGCGAGGACTGTCGACGGTGTCGCGCATAGGCATGAATCGATGATATCGGAGGCTTGATTCCATCGTTAGTTTCAGTGTTACCATCAAGATGATTCCACTGGAAACAACATGGGGAGAACATCCGTGATCATCGTGACCGGAGCCACCGGAAAGCTCGGCCGCCGCACCATCGAGCGCCTCCTGGACCGCTTCCCCGCCGACCACCTCGGCGTCAGCGTCCGCGACCCCCGCAAGGCCCAGGACCTCGCCGACCGCGGCGTCCGCGTCCGGCAGGGCGACTTCGACGACCCCGCCTCGCTCGTGCACTCCTTCGAGGGCGCCGAACAACTGCTCCTCGTCTCCCTCGACCGCACGGGCGAGGAGTGCGTCACCGGCCACCGCGCCGCCATCGACGCCGCCGTGAAGGCCAAGGTCGGCCGCATCCTCTACACCAGCCAGATGGGCGCCGCCCACGACTCCCGCTTCCAGGCCTGCCGCGACCACGCCCGGACGGAGGACCTGCTGCGCGCCACCGGCCTGCCCTGGACCGCGCTGCGCAACGGCTTCTACACGGCCAGCGCCTTGCTGTTCCTGGAGTCCGCCCGCCACACCGGCGACATCGCCCTCCCCGCCGACGGCCCCGTCGCCTGGACCGGCCACGACGACCTCGCCGAGGCGACCGCGGCGATCCTCGCCGACGAGGGCCGTTTCGAGGGGCCCACCCCACCGCTCACCGGCGCGGCGGCGCTCGACTTCGACGCCGTCGCCGAGATCGCAACCCGGGCCACCGGACGGCCCTTCACCCGCGCCGTCGTCCCCGACGACGCCTTCCGCGACCTGGCCCTGGCACACGGCGCCCCGGCCCCGATCGCCGACCTGATGCTGAGCATCTTCGCGGCAGCGCGGAACGGCGAGTTCACCGCCACCGACCCGACGCTGGCCGAACTGATCGGCCGAGAGCCCGCCACCTTCCACACTCTGCTGGAGCACGCCTGGGCCGCATAGACCCGGCAGGGCGCGCACCGGCCCCCATGTGCGTCGTCCCCGGCGCCCCGTCACCCAGCGCACCCACCCGCTCGACCGGGTGCAGACCGACGGCAGGGGCGGCGACGCGATCACCCTGTCGGGACACGCCCTGCGCTCCCACGCCTTCCGCCTCCTGGACAACGGATTCGGCTCTGGTGAACCGAAGGTCCGCCAGCGGGAGTTCACGCAACTCGTCGCCACCATCGCCGCAGATGGAACGGCAGTGCACCCGCATCCGTTCCCGCCGGCCGAGGCGAAGAAGGCGCGCCCACAAAGACACACCAGGAGAACGCACCGTCATCATCCTTGGAAGCCCGCGTCCCTGACGCCCGGAACCTTCGCCCCGGGCGTCAGGGGCCTGCTCATTCGCGCCGCCGCTGAGCAGTGACCTGCTACGACGCCGGACCCGCCGGGCCCAGAGCCCCGCCGCCCACCCGCTGACCCCACGGCCCACGGCCCACGGCCCTGGTGGTCAGGTCGAGCAGGCACAGCGGGGCCATCGGGTAGGCGCAGCCGGGCACCGCTCTGCTACGTCGGAGCGAGAGGCCTGTTGTCCACTCGTGGGTGAAGAGCCTCCGCTGGGACGCATGAATATCGTCGAGGTCCTCGATCCGCACCGACCACAGGTGCTTCCCCGTGAAGAGGCGCAGGCTGGGAATGCCGCACGGCCATGCGCGCCATACGCTCGACACATGTCCGACGTCACGCCTGTCGGCGCCACGGCCGGCGACCTTCCCGCACCGGCCGAGGGCCTGGTGCTCACGCACTTCCTCACGGTCAGCGACGTCCCTCGCTCCCGAGCGTTCTACGTCGACGTACTGGGTGGAAGGGTCGTGCTGGACGAGAACCCCTGCATCGTCAAGGCCGCCAACAGCTGGATCATCATGAACCCGGGCGGCGGGCCCACCGACGACAAGCCCGATGTCGTCCTGCGCACGCCGGAGGACCCCAACACGGTCTCCAGCTTCCTCAACGTACGGGTGGCGGACATCCACGACTTCTACGCCAGGGCGCGCGCCAAAGGGGCCGAGTTCCTCACCCCGCCCATCGACCGCCGAGCCGAGCTCCGCTGCTACATGCGCGATCCGGACGGCTACCTCATCGAGGTGGGCCAGGCCACCGGGCTGCTCAAGGGCATCCTGGCGCGCGTCGACACCGAAGCCTGACGAAGGCGCCTCAGCAGGGATCCGTCCCTCCTACCCCACGACCGGGCATCGGGCCCCGAGCCGACCGCCACTCCCGGCGGCGTCATCGCTGGCGACCCGCCGACCCCGGCGCCTGCCGCATCCGCCTCACCGATGCCTGGGCCGGCGCCACCCACCGATTCGGCCGGGCTCCCACAGATGGTGGCCAGGGTGCTCGCCGCGTTGTTCACCACGGACAGCGGCGGCCTCACCTCCGCGGAACTCGTGCGACGCCTGCACGTCAGCCCCGCGTCCGTCTCCAAGGCCCCGGGCCACCTGGAAACCCAGGCACTCGTCAGACCCGAACGTGATCCCCACAGCCGCGCCGAACGCTACGCCGTCGACGCCGACGTAGCGTTCCGACCCGTCATGGCCGACGTGCGCAACCAGCCCCGGATCGCCGAGGCTTGCGGGGCCGTGGCCCAGAAGCTCGGCACCACCGCCCCCGCCGGCGCCCGCCTGGAGATCACGAGTCAGTTCCTCCTCCACGTCACCGACGACCTGGCCCGCTCAGCCCGGCAATGGCACCGGATCTACTCCACTGACCCTCGGAAGACGTCCGGGACCGACGACTGAACAGGTCACGTTGACCTCGGCTTGTTCTTCAACCCAGGGCCGGCAGATCCAGCCGCAGCCGATCTGCCCGTACGTGAAAACGCGAATCGCAGATTCTCAGTGCCAGCCGGTATACCCGTCCTGGCCTCCCGGCCCGGGGTCTCCGTTGGACAGGAGGCCGATCAGGCCGCAGACCACCACGATCAGCACGAGCAGGACCAGCCAGAAGGTGTCCTCGGGCCCGGGACGGTACGGGCGCGAGGGGCGGCCGGTTCGGTCACCGCCTTCGTCGTCGCTGCGGCCTTCGGCATCGTTGTCCTCATCGAGCACCGTGCTCTCCCTCCCCGCAGGTCCACGGCTGTGGGGCACGGCCGGCGTCAAGCCCCTTGTCCATGGACTCCGGCCTGCGGAACGTCACTTGTAGGGCGGCATGTTGTAGGCCGGGCTTCCGGGGCTCCAATCCATGTGGGACACGAGGACGGTCAGGAGGAGAACCACGACGATCACAACGAGCACCCCCACCCAGAAACTGTCCGCGGGTCCGGGACGGTGCGGCTGCGGTGAGCTGCCCGACCGGTCGCCATCGCCTTCACCTGCACGGTCCTCGGTATCACTGTCCTCATCGGGTGCCACGGCCCCTCCTTCGCGCCCAGGGCCATAGCACCGCCCCGCACGGCAGTCGTCAAGACCGCCCGCAACGGCCGGCCTCACCCGCACGCCCGGCACCGGCCGGCCGCCGCCCCGGGAAAGGCCGGCGCAGCCGGCCGGCGCTCCGCCACTGCCACTGACCTGACGCGCACCACCTGCCGAGCACAAGCACCTCGTGCCGCAGACGACCTGCGGAATCCGGAGTCCGACCCCATCCGGAGCCGGTGGACCGCCTGGCGGCGTCCGGCAGCTGGGCCCGGGGCTCACAGCGTCCGTTCAGGCGTCGGGGGCATCGGGGGCCGCGAGGAGGGCGGTGACGCTGGTGCGGGTGAGGATGCCGAGGAGATGTCCGTCTTCGTCGACGACGGGCCACGGGTCGAGACCTCTTACGCGCATGGTCACCGCGGCGCGGGGTAGCGCCAGGGTCGGCCAGGCGAACGGGTCGCACCGGCGCATCGCGTCCTGGACCTGGGAATGGTCGCTGTACCAGGCACAGGCGAGGAACGGGGTGAGCGAGGAGGGGGTGACCACGCCCTGGCAGCGGCCGTCGTCCGTGCACACCAGCAGGCAGGTGGCACCGGTGTCGGCGAGGAGGCGCCCGGCCTGTTCGATGCCGGCGCCCGGGGTGATGCGCGGCCCGCACGGCTCCATCGCGTCCGCGACCGTCAGCCCGCGCCAAGCGACGGCAGCCGGGACGGTCGGGCGGTTCCGGGCAGTCATGGCGTCACGAATCCTGCCCCGGCGCCGCGCCCGTCGCCGGTACCTGCGTGTCCGGGACGAGGCCGGCGTGGCAGCCGGGATCGACAAGCCCCGAACACTGCCCTCAGCCTACGCCGCCCACCGGATCCGGCCTGCACCGTTCACCGCCTCGAACGTTCACGCCGGCAGGGAGCAGGGGCAGTGACGCCGGGGCGTTCCCGGCAGGTGGGCTCCGCTTCACCGAGTCGCCGGAGGAGCCCGGACGAGGACATGGGAAACGCCGCAGGAAGGACGGCCGCCCGATCGTCCGGGTCCTCGCCGCAGGCGACCGCCGCGACACCTGCTGCAACCGGTAAACGCAGACTGCCGAAGGCCGGCGACCGTTGGTGGGGTGGTGGTCGGCGCCACAGCGACGTGTCCTGCTCCGCCGCCCCCGGGGTGGGCCGGGAAGACGGCGCCGCGGCCGGTCGCGGCGCCGTTCCGGGAGCTCAGATGGTTCCGCGCAGCTTGGCCAGTGCCTCGTTGAGCAGGATCTCGCCGTCTTCCTGGGTGCGGCGTTGCCGGACGTAGCCCAGGTGCGTCTTGTAGGGGGCGTGGCCCGGGGCGACGGGCACGTCGTCGGGGTCGGGGCCGGCGGGCAGACCGCAGCTGCGGCAGTCCCATTCCCGCGGGACCACAGCCTCGATCGCGAAGCTGATCTGGGTCCGGTGGCCGTTGCCGCACCAGAAGGACACCGTTGTGCGAGGGGCGAGATCGCCGCGCTCGGACTCCCCCATGGGCCCCGAACCGATCCGCGCACCCCTGATGCCGCCACGTCCCTGTGCCACGATCGCTCTCCTCGGCCATGATGTCCACGCCTCGGATGTGCATGGAGACGCCCAGCGTACGGCCACCTCGGCGAACCCGGACGACAGCCCCCTGCGCTGGCGCCGAACCTCGCGGTGCCTGCCCCGACAGGGCGCCCCGCCCTTGGCTGCCGAACTGGTCCGCACGCCGCTTCCTCATGTCGCTGTCAAGGGGTCTCGGTCACTGGGGGTATGACGCGGTAGCACCGTCGGTCACGGATCGGGGGCCCGCAGGACGTTGACCCGTCGCCGGGCCAGGGCCGTCACGGCCTGGATGTGCCGCTTTCCTTCCGCGCGCTTCCGGTCATGGAACGCGGACCGTACCGGTCGACGCGTCAGACCGCGGGCTTCCGGGCCGGGTTCGGCCCGACGGTGAGAAGCGCCGTGATCTCCTCGGCGAGCTCCGGACCGAGCGATCCCCAGCCGTCCTTGTAGCCGTAGACGCCGGCCAGCGTGCGGGCCTCGTAGTCGCCGTTCATGATCTCGACGTCGTCGGCCGTGATCAGCGCCGGGTGCGCGACGCCGACCGCCGCCGAGACCTTCATCAGCTCCCGGCGCAGGGTGCGCAGGTACAGCGCGGCCCGGGTCGACTTCGAGGCCGGGTCGAGGCCACGGGCCAGCCACGGGTTCTGGGTCGCGATGCCCGTCGGGCACTTGTCGGTGTGGCACTTCTGCGCCTGGATGCAGCCGATCGACAGCATCGCCTCACGGGCCACGTTGATCATGTCGACACCCAGCGCGAAGGCGACCGTGGCGTTCTCCGGCAGGCCGAGCTTGCCCGAGCCGATGAAGGTCAGCTCGTCGGTCAGCCCCAGCTCGGCGAAGGTGCCGTACACCCTGGAGAAGCCCATCCGGAACGGCAGCGACACCGAGTCCGCGAACATCCGCGGCGCCGCCCCCGTCCCGCCCTCGCCGCCGTCGACGGTCACGAAGTCCACTCCGCGGTCGCCGCGCGCCATCAGCGCGGCCAGCTCCTGCCAGAAGCCCATCTCGCCCACCGCGCTCTTCACCCCGACGGGCAGCCCGGTCTCGGCCGCGAGCAGCTCGACGAAGTCCAGCATCGAGTCCACGTCGCCGAACGCGCTGTGCCGCGACGGCGAGGCACAGTCCTGCCCGGCCGGGATGCCGCGGATGGCGGCGATCTCCGGGGTCACCTTCGCCCCCGGCAGCATGCCGCCCAGCCCGGGCTTGGCCCCCTGCGAGAGCTTGATCTCGATCGCCTTGACCGGTGCGCCGGCGACCACGTCCTTGAGCTTGTCGAGGTTGAAGCCGCCGTCCGCGTCGCGGCAGCCGAAGTACGAGGTGCCGAGCTGGAGGACCAGGTCACCGCCGTTGCGGTGGTACGGCGACAGGCCGCCCTCGCCCGTGTTGTGCATCGCGCCGGCCAGCGCCGCGCCCTGGTTGAGCGCCGTGATCGCCGGGCCCGACAGCGACCCGAAGCTCATCGCCGATATGTTCACCACGCTCGCCGGCCGGAACGCCTTCGCCCGCCCGCGCGGTCCGCCGAGCACCTTCGCCGAGGGCAGCGGGGCCTGCGGGTCGTGCAGGTCGGGCAGCGGGCCGGCGAAGGTGCGCTGCTTGACGTACGCGTGCCCCTGGACGTGCTCCACGTCCACCTCGGTGCCGAACCCGAAGTAGTTGTTCTCCTCCTTCGCCGAGGCGTAGATCCAGGTCCGCTGGTCACGGCTGAACGGGCGCTCCTCCTCGTTGGAGGCCACGATGTACTGCCGCAGCTCCGGCCCGATCCGCTCCAGCAGGTACCGGGCGTGCCCGACGACCGGGAAGTTCCGCTGCAGCGCGTGCCTCTTCTGCACGAGGTCACGGACAGCCAAGGCCGCCACCGCGGTCGCAGCGGCCGCGCCGATCTTCCGGGCATTCATGGACGTTCCCCCCTCGCTGTGCACAGCTCCGTCGCGGTGCGATGGTGCTGATGCTAGGGGGCCGCGCGCATCGGCATGCAGTCAGGGGCCGGGCGCCGGCGGCCCGGTGAATCCGGGTGAGCCCGGCTCAGCGGGCGAGGGAGACGGCGAAGGGCTTGAAGCCGTGTCGGCGCAGGATGTGGGGAACCACGAGGATCATGGCCTCGGTGGCGCGGGCTGTGGTGATGCCGCCGAGGTCCTCGATCCATGCGGGCTGCCGGCCCGGGTCGCCGGGCAGGCCGTCATCGGTGTCGCGGGCGGAGTTGGAGACGTCGACGAGGAGCTTGCCGGAGAGCTCGGTGCGCAGGCCGGCCAGGCGGTCCGGGGAGGTGCCGCCGGGCGTCGCGTTGATCACGATGTCCGCGGTTCGGGCGGTGGTGCGCTGGTCGGCGAAGGCGATCCGCGGGGCGGTGCCGGCGGCGGGCACTGCGGTCCCTTCCGGGTTCCGGACCCCGGGGGTGACGCGGTGTCCGGCTGCGGAGAGCCTGCCGGCGAGGTCGGCGCCGACGCGGTCGGCGCCCAGGATGCCGATGCTGGTCATGAGGTGGTGTTCCTTCCCCTCCAGACTCACGCCCACGAGTGCCGTGACCGCACACGTTCGCCGGGTCGGCGCCGGTGGCGCCCGCACCGGGAGATCCGGTCGTGGCCTGCGGCCGACCCTAGGCATCCTGCCGTAGCAACAGGCTGCCGAGCGTGGTGCGCCGGTGCAGGACCGCCTTGCCGGCACGCGAAGTGGCAATCAGTCCGGCGCCGCGAAGGGCTCTGGTGTGAGCCGAGACGGTGGCGGCGCTGACGCGGAGCTGTCGGGCGAGCCCGGTCGTGGTGCGTTCCTCGGCCAGCAGGTGCAGCAGCTCGACGCGCGTGTTCCCGATCACCTTGGCCAGCGCCTCTCGACCGGCGGAACCATCGGGCTGCGGCAGGATGCCGGCACCCGCCGGGTAGGTGACAGCAACCGGGCGGTCGGGAAGGTCGGACAACAGCGGCCCGCCGGTCCAGTGGAAGCTGGGCAGGAGGAGCAGCCCGCGCCCGCCGAGGTGGACCTCCCGCGGCCTGCCCGGGAGCTCCCACACGCCTCCGTACAGGCGGGCTCCGGGCAGCAGTCCGGCCAGCACCGAGCCGACGCCGCCTTCGGCGAGTTGCACGGCCCGACGCACGAACTCGGCGTGGTGCAGGTCCTGCACCTGCGCCCAGACCGGGCCGAGCAGCACCGTGAACGCCGCGTGCTGCGCACGGCGGACCGAGCGCCATGCCTCGGGGGCACCCCGGTGCAGTTCGTGGATCCACGCCGGGGGAGGCGTGCGCGCGGGTGCGTAGACCCGTTCCAGTTCGGCACCGACCAACTCGGCCGGGGCCGAGCGGACCTGTTCCAGGGCGTCGGGGAGGGAGTCCGCCAGCACGTCCAGAAAGCTCGGCGCCCGCCCGGCCGGGACGAGGTCCGCGAGCGGGAGGGCGGCGTTCGGCAGGACGCGCAACGCCCTGCGGCGCCATGAGCCGTGGAGGAGCTCGCCGTCCCGGCGGCACATCATCGTCAGCGCCACGTTGAGCTCCTGGAGCGGCGCCGGCCGAGGCGCGAGGCTGACCCGCGCGAAGTCGTCCGGCGTGAAGTGGATCCGGAGCACGGCTCCCCCTGCGTGTCGGCCCCGACAGCGCCCCGGAGCGCCATCCTTGAGCCCCGAACCTAAACGATCGCGGGTGCCGGGCCGGGCGGGACAGCCTGCAGGACATGACTCACGACTCCCCGATCAGCCGACGCACCGTCACCAGGTCCGCACTGCTCGGCTCCGCCGCCCTGTTGCTCGGCGCCGGTGGCCGCGCCCACGCCGACTCCCGGGCCACCACCGAGGGACCGGTCCCGGGCGGTGCCGTGCTCACCCTGCCGGCGCCCACGGGCCGCCACCCCGTGGGGTGCTGGCCCGTGTACCTCGTCGACGACTCCCGGCGCGACCCGTGGGACCCCACGATCCCCGTGAGGGAGCTCATGCTGACGGTCCACTACCCGGCCCGCGACGTCACCGGCCTCGCCCCGGCTCCCCAGATGCCGCCGCAGGCCGCGACCTGGTTCGGACGGATCGCGCCGCTCACGCCGCTCCGTCTGCCTGCCGCGGGCGTGGACTGGGGCGCCACCCGGTCCCACGCGTTCGAGGGAGCGTCGCCGCTGCCGGGCCGACGGCCGGTGCTGGTGTACAGCCCGGGCGGCGGCGACCCGCGCGGTCTGGGGACGTCCCTGGCCGAAGACCTGGCCAGTCACGGCGCCGTCGTCCTCTCGGTCGACCACCCCGGCGACGCCGCAGCGGTCGAGTTCCCGGATGCCCGGCCGTACCGGGAGGACACCGTGCGGACGACCGTCTTCCGCGGCGACCCGCGGGACCAGCCGGCCGTGGCCCGCACGATGATCGACGCGCGGATCGCCGACCTGCACCGTGTCCTCGACCGGCTCGGGCACGCGGCCGACCTGCCGCTGCCGCGCGGGCTGGCCGAGACGCTGGACCTGCGCCGTCTCGGCGTGTACGGGCACTCCGCCGGCGGCAGCGCCGTGACCGAGGTGATGTACGAGGACCGGCGGGTGCGTGCCGGGATCAACCTGGAGGGCCACCTGGACCACCCGCCCTCCGCGCCCGGCGCCGCCGCCGAACCGTTCCCGGTCACGGCACACGGGATGGACCGGCCACTGCTCCTGCTCGGCAGCGAGGGGTTCACCCGCCGGCGGGAACTGGACCGCTCCTGGCTGGCCCTGGCCGCGCTCTCCGGTCGACGGGTCTGCAGCGCACGTGTCGCCGACGCCAACCACTGGATCTTCACCGACTACGCCGCGATGCTCCCCCAGCTCCAGGCATCCGGTTCGATGACGGCGGCGGAGAGGAACGCGCTGATCGGCACCGTCGACCCGACCGCATCGGTCCCCACGGTCCGCCGCACGATCCGCAGGTTCTTCGCACGGCACCTGGCCGGCCGCTGATCCGGAAGCAACGGCCGATGGCCGCATGGCTTCGCCGGTTCGCTCGATCACGCGGCGAGGGCCGGCCGGCCCTCCCCGGCGGACACCTCTCCCGCCGCGGACGCAGGGCACGCTCCTTGCGCCGGGCCGGGAGGACGTCGGGACGGCGGGCGTTGGCATTGCGTCAGCGAAGGTGGGCCTGCAGTGCGCAGGTCCGGACCGTGTGGTTCGGCTGGTTCGAGTGCACCGGGTGAACTGCCGGAGCGGCCCGAGCCCGTCGAACGCGAACGTGCGGTCGGGGAGACACTCCAGGACGTGCTCGATCCGCTCCGGCACGGTGTCGTGGTCGGGGTCGGTGGATTCCCTCCACGGTTCGGTGCGCCGGAAGGTGACGCCGCGTCGAGCAAGGGGGCAAGCCGGCCCGCGATCGGCCCCTTGCCGGGCTCCGACCGACCGCACAGCAAGCGGATAGTTCATCCGCATGTGCTAGCGTCCACACCAAGCGGATGACCTATCCGAATTTCGAGTGGAGGCACACATGCGGAAGACAGCCGTGGTCACGGCCGGGACGGCCGGCATCGGACTGGAGACGGCCGTGGGACTGGCGACCGCCGGGTACGCGGTCACCGTGGTCGGCCGCAACCCCGATCGGGGCGCCCGGGCGGTCGAGCGGATCAACGCGGCGAACCCGGCGCGTCCCGGCCGGTTCCTTGCCGCCGACCTCGGCTCACTCGACGAAGTGCGCGTGCTCGCCGACCGGATCGCCTCCGACCACGCCGCTTCCGGAGACCCGCTGACCGTGCTGGTCAACAACGTCGGGGCGATGTTCCCCCGGCGCGTGGCCCTGGACGGCATCGAAGCGTCGTTCGTCGTCAACCACCTCTCGCCGTACCTGCTGACGGAGTTGCTGCTGCCCACGCTGACCGCCGGCGCCCCGAGCAGGATCGTGAACGTCACCTCGGGCGCGGTCGGACTCGCCAAGCGCACGTTCGACGCCGTCGAGCCGCCCGGCGGCTACTACGGCTTCCACTGGTACGGCCGGGCCAAGCTCGCCAACCTCGCCTACACGCTCGACCTGGCCGCGCGACTGGACGGCACCGGCGTGTCGGTGTTCGCGGCCGACCCCGGAGGCGCCGCGACCGACATGACGAAGGGCACCATGACCGACCCCGGGATCGTCTCACCGGGCCTGCGGCTGCTGTGGCCGCTGGTGCGCCGCAAGTTCGAACGTTCCACCTCGGGTCCGGCGTCCACTGCCGCCGAGTCCTCGATCACCGCCGCCACCGATGAGACCCTGACCGGCCGGACCGGCGTCGTCATCGGCGCCGACGCCCGCCCCGCGGCACCGTTCCGCGCCGCGACCGACCCCCGCGTCGTCGAAGCCGTGCGCCGGCTCAGCGAACGGCACGCGCCCCTGCCGGCCGCCTGACCACCGGCACGGTGCGGGCAGCGGAGACCATTCCGGATGGCCCATCCGATTAGCATGTCCCCATGACGACGCCCCTGCGCAAGGACGCGGCCCGCAACTGGGACCGGATCGTCTCCGTCGCCCGCACCCTGGTCGACCGGGGCGAGCCCCTGCAGCTCAACGACGTCGCCCGCCGCACCGGAGTGGGGGTCGGCACCGTCTACCGGCACTTCCCCACTCCCGAGGCGCTGTTGGAAACGGTGGCCGCCCCCTGCCTGGAGGACCTGGCCGTGCACGGCGAACAGGCCATGGCCGACACCGACCCCCGACGCGCACTCGAGGGCTTCCTGCTCCGCACCGTCGAGGCCCAGGTCACCGACGCCTCCCTGGCCCCCGTCACCGCCGCGGTCACCGACGCACTGCCGCGCACCACGGAACTCAAGCACTCGCTCCGGTCGGCCGGCACCCGACTCCTCGACCGGGCCCGCGACGCCGGAACCGTCCGCCCCGACCTCGACGCCGCCGACCTCGTCCCGCTCATGTGCGGTATCGCCCACGCCGTCGACGTCCACGGCGGCACGCCCGCCGACCGCATCGACACCGCCCGCCGCTACCTCGCGGCGTTCCTGGGCGGCCTGCGAACCACGCCACCGAACACCGCACCACCGAACACCTAGGGCACCGCCCGCACCACCGCGACAAGATGGCGAACGCCGCCGGCCGGCCGCCGCTCCCGACCACGCCGGCAGGCGCCCCCCCCCGGGGGGGGGGGGGGCCCGCCGGCGCGAGCGGAGTGGGCAGCGGGGCGGACAGTCGACCGCCTCGGGTCGGTCACCGCGTCATTCGTTGTCCAGAACGGACCATTCGGTCACGAAGAAGTACTGCCGGTCGACTTCACCCTGCGCTTCCACGAGGTGGCCGGCCAGGTGGTTCAGGCTGGTCGCCTCGAAGGGGCTCTCCCCGGGCCTGCGCACCACGTAGTCGTGTTCGCCGTGGTGCAGCACGAGGGCGTCCCGTTCGCTCTTGGAACCCACGTCGACGCGCTTGATCGAGAGCCGACCGCTCAACCGTGTCACGGCTACCGGGCCTCGACTTCGTCCACGGACACGATGGTTCCCGCCTGTTCATGGACGATCACGATGACATCCGTGCACACGGGGGCCTCCGGGTCCCGTTCTGCGTGCAGCAGGTGCTGTCGCGGCGGCGGCTCGAAGACCTTCGGCATGGCGCCGCTGCCCTGCCAGACCCCGGCGAACGAGGAGATGGTGGCTGTCGGCGGCAGTCCGTGCCGTTCCCCGATCTCCCGCAGGCGCGACTCGAGTTCGGAGCTGCGTGCGCTGCCGGGAATCGGCTCGGGCACGTAGATGCTCTGCTCCAGCACGTGTGCGGCACGCCGGGCTTCCCGGCGGCGCTCGGTCAGGGCGGCCTTCGCATCCCCCTCGACCGCGGGCTTCAGCGGCTGCACCGGCCTGAGCGAGGGATCACCGAGGAGGATGAACTGCGAGAGCGTCTTCAGATCGACCGCGTCGAGAGTGGTCTTCCGCTTCACGTAGTCCAACCTCGCCTTGAGCACGGCGTATCCGCTGGACCGGCCCTTGAGCGCCTCTCGGCCGGCCCGGGCCTGGTGTCCACACCCCTGGCGGCAGGCGCGGAGGGCGGACGGCTGCTCGGGCACGCCGAACTCCGAGGGGCTGTCCCGGAACCGCTGGTCGAGTCACGCAGTCGAGGCGCCGGGAATCGGCGCGACTCCGGACGGACGACTGTGGCAGCCTGCGGCCATGCCAGCAGAACTGAGAGAGCACGCAGGCCGTCACTACGCCGTCCGGTTTCACTACGCCCTGCCCGACGACGCCTGGGCCGTGGAGCTGAGCGAGGCCATACCCGTGCCGGCCTCAGGGGCCGAGATCCCGAGCGCCCTGACCCACCTGCCCGGGGGTGCCTTCCTGGTGGCGTTCGTCCCCGACGAGGATCCGGCGCTGGAGCCGACCGTCCACATCCACAGCCATGACGAGCACGTCGTCCCCTACGAGATCATGCGCTGGTTCATGGAGCAGGTCACCGAGCAGGTGGAACGCTGTCGGGCCACCTACGCACAGGAGAATCCCGAAGCAGTGGAATGATCTCGGCACGGCCGGTGCGATGACGGCGTCGGAGCCCTCCTGGACAGCCCCTTCGCCGGGCTGGGCCCGCGGGACTTCCGGTTCGCACAGCATCCGACCGCCAGGGTTTCGGGGGGTGCAACCGGTGCCGGTCGGCCGCCCCGGCGGGCGACGCCCGTCGCCGGGTGGGGGCCGAGGGCTCGGTCGGTACGCCGGGGTGGCGGGCGGGTCGCTGCCGCTTCGGGGAACGTCCCCCCGGGCCCTCGGCCGTCCTGTGGGGGGGTGTCAGCCGCAGGAGTGCCAGGGCGCCGTGTAGTTGACGAGGACGCTGCCGCCCGGAGTGGTCATCCAGACCCATTCGCGGACGCAGGTGCCGGTGCCGGTGCCGGCCACCCTGACCGGGCCCGCATAGGTGGTGAACTGGCCGTCGTCGACCTTGCTCTGCGCACCCTTGGCGTTCGAGATGTCCATGGCCATGTGGGTGCTCACGCCCGCGTACACCGACTTGACGAACACCGAGCAGTTGGTGGTGCCGTCGAAGTAGTCGTAGATCGTGCCGGCCTTCGAGCCGTTCACGTCGTTGACGGTCGAGGACCACGAGAGGCTTCCCGCGCATCCGTAGTTGCCGGCCTGCGCGGCCGGCGCCGTCAGGACGCCGCCCAGGACCGCCAGTCCGGCGGCGGAGACTGCTGCTATCGCCTTGCGTGCGCGCACTGTCGCTTCCTTACTGCACTCATAGGGATTGAGGCGCAGTCATATCAAACGAATGATCTTGACGGAGACTCGGTGCGCCAAGGGCGCGTTGCGGCCCGTGGCAGCTCGGCGGGCGCGAGCTGCCACGACTCTCCCGCGGCGCCGGACCCGACCCCCTCGTTCACAACTGGCCCGGCACACCCGGCAAGCACCGGACGGCGACCGCTGCTCGGCAGCGCGCGTTCGGCATCGATCCTGACCCGGTGGCCGGCAGACGGTGCAGCGCGTCCGAACCCGGCTCGCCGGTCACCGAGGTGCGGCGGCCGGGACGTCGAGGGCGGGCCCGTAGACGGTGTTCAGCAGTCCGTGCGCGAAGGCGTCGAGGTCGCGCAGTCCTGCGGCGGCGAGCAGGTCGTGGCCGCCGGCCAGCAGGTGGCCGACAGCACCGTGCAGGGCAAGGACGACAGCGGCCGAGCGCTCCGGGGTGACCGGCAGACCCGCGGCGCGCTGGGCCTGTTCGAAGGCGGTGAAGTCGGCGATCGCCACGCTGTCGAGGAGGGCCGCCAGGCGGGGGCGGCGCGCGGCCTCGGCGCGCAGCTCCACATAGGCGAGCATGCGGGTGCGGCCGGGTCCGGCGACGTTCTCCAGCAGTGTGCGCAGCATGTCCGCCAGGCCCGCGCGGTCGACGGGGGCGGGGCGGGGCACGGCGCCGTACAGGTCGGCGCACCGCTCGGCAACGGCGGTGAGCAGGGTGTCGCGGGTGGGGAAGTAGTTCTTGGTGGTGCCCGGGGGCACGGCCGCAACGGCGTCGACGGCCCGGTGGGTGAGGCCGCGCCCGCCGGCCTCCGCCAGTACCTCGATGGCCGCGTCCCGGAGGCGGTCGCGTCGGTCTCTGTTCACGTTGCCGAGACTACCCCACCCGTGGTACCACAAATGAGGTACCACATCTGCGGTGATGAGGATGGGGTGCTGCGGGCGCGGCGGTGGCCCGTGGCCGGCCGTGATGCGGAGGACGATTCCTGTGCCTGTCGGATATCTGTGGACGGTGGCGTTCGTCGCCGCGGGCACGCTGTTCGCGCTCGCCCCGGTGCGCCGGCCGTGGCCGCTCGACGACCTGAGCTTCCGCCTCGGCCTGCTGATCGGCGAGCTGCCGTTCGTCGCGGCGGCCTGGTTGGTGCTGTGGACCGCGGTGGCCTTCGCCCAGGGCGACATCCGCACGCCCGCCGGGTGGGCGGCAGTGGCACTGGCGGCGGCCACCGTCGCAGGACTGGCACTCGTCGTCCGGCGCAGCATGCGCGCACGGGCGGAGGTCGACCGCGCCCTGGCCGAAGGGCTGGGGGCCGACCGGCGGGCGGCACACTCCCCCGGTGCGGCTGCGGTCGGGCCGGGCCGTCGGCATCCGCTCGCCCGCGTCGTGCTCCGTCCGTTCCCGCGCCGTCCCCGTGGTGTCGTCCGCGTCGCGAACCTCCGGTACGGCACCGGCGGCCGCCGGCACCGGCTCGACGTCTACCACGGTCGTGCGACGCCGCCGGGAGCTCCCGTCCTGATCCACCTGCACGGCGGCGGCTACCGAGGGGGCCGCAAGAACAGGCAGTCCCTGCCGCTGCTGCACAGGTTCGCCGACCGGGGCTGGGTCTGCATCAGCGCCGACTACCGGCTGCGGCCCGCCGTCCGGCACCCCGAGCACCTGATCGACGCCAAACGCGTGATCGCCTGGGTGCGCGAACACGGCCCCGCGTTCGGGGCCGACCCGGCAACGGTGTTCGTGGCGGGCAGCTCGGCCGGCGGACATCTGGCGGCGCTGGCCGCCCTCACCCCCGGCGACCCGACCCTCCAGCCCGGCTTCGAGGACGCCGACACCTCGGTCACCGCGGTGATCGGACTGAACGGCTACTACGGGCCCTACTACGGCCAGGGGCCGCACTCCTCGCCCTCCGCGCACATCACCGCGGACGCGCCGCCCTTCCTCCTCGTCCACGGCGACCGGGACACGGTGGTACCGGTGGACATCGCCCGGCGATTCGCCACCGAGCTGCGGGACGCCGGCGTCGAGACCGTCGTGTACGCGGAACTCCCCGGCGCCCAGCACGCCTTCGACCTGTTCCACTCCCTGCGCTTCGAAGCGGTCGTGGACGGTGTCGAGGTCTTCACCGCCCGGGTGCTCGCACACCGGCAGGCCCTCCGGCCGACGGCCGGCCGAGAACCGCGCCGCCCCGAACGCCCGTCCACGCCCGCCGCCCGGAGCGATTCCTGACCACTGACCGCGGCACGTCGAACCTGGTCCACTCGTCGGGCCCCTTGGGATCGATCGTCGGGGGCGGGAGGTGCTCTACCGGCGGACGGCCCCGATCAGTCCGCCGGACCGCTCCTCGCGTTGCGGCGGGGTGCCGATCGGGCGGCCGTAGGCGGCAGCGAGCTCGCGCAGGGTGTGGCCGTCGGCGTCCCAGCCGTGCCCGGCCAGCCAGCCCACCGGGTCGTCGGGCATCTCCGAGACCCACAGGGACGCCGCCGATCCCGGCACCGCGTCCGCACCGAACCGCTCGACCACGCCGCGCGAGCCCAACGTCAGCCCCATCCGGCTGCCTACCGCCGACAGCGCCCCGATCCGGGCGAGCAGCAGCTCCACGGCGTCCTCGGGCAGGTAGATCAGCAGTCCCTCGGCGATCCACACGGTCGGCAGCGCCGGGTCGTGCCCCGCGGCGGCCAGCGCGCCCGGCCAGTCCTCACGCAGGTCCACCGCGACGGTGATCCGCTCACAGCGTGCGACGGCCCGCTCCCGGCGTAGCACCGCCGCCTTGAAGTCCAGTGGCGCGGCGGTGTCGACCTCGAACAGCCGGGTGCCCTCGGGCCAGTCAGTCCGGAAGGCCCGGCTGTCCATGCCGGCGCCGAGCAGCACGACCTGCCGGACCCCGGCCGCGGACGCCTCCAGCAACAGATCGTCGAGGAACCTCGTCCTGATGACGATCGAGAACGACACGGCGAGCCGACGGCGTCGCGCGGCCTCGTCCTCGGGCGGCGGCGAGGCGGGCCACAGGCCGCCGGCGGCGGCGAAGGCCTTCGCCAGGGGGTCGCGGAACAGCGCGTTCTCCCGCTCCGACTCCAGCGCCCGCACCCTGGCCACCCCCACCGCCGTGGCCCACACACCCGACGGCTGCACCCGCTCCTGCTCACCAGTCACCACACCAGCCTAGATGGTCGACCCCAAGGCGGAACTGATGAAGAGTCAGGTTCGTTCGCGGCCGGTGGATGGTTCTCGGCCCGTGATCACTGGCCGGGCGTCGTCCCTCGGCCTCCGGCCGCCGGCGGCGGGGTGGCGGCAGCACCGCCGGTCAGGCAGCGGTCGAGGAGTGCGTGCATGCGGGCGGCGGGGAGGGACGGGTTGGCCGCGGCGCCCTCCGCGGTGCGGAGGTCGGCGAGGAGCGGCTCCAGGGCCTGGGGGGTCAGGCTCGGGTTGGCGGCGGCGGCCCGGCGTACCGCCTCGTCGGGGTCGTCCACCGGGGGTTCGGGCAGGGCGGGATCGGCTGCGGCCAGGGCGCGGACCTCGGGGTCCGGGTGGCCGATGAGGTGGGTGCGGCCGGTGCGCGGGAAGGCGGGCAGGGTCAGCAGGTGTTCACGGTGGGCCGGGCGGGTGACGAAGACGTCCAGGAGGAGGTGGGGCGGGGCCAGGGGGTGGTGGCAGGCCAGCCGGATCCGTACTTCCTCGTCGTCGTCCTGCGCGAGTGTCTCGACGAGCACGGCGGGCAGGAGCGGCCAGCTCGCCGCAACCCGGCGGAGCTCCGGTTCCTCGGAGGCCGCGCAGGCGGCGTACCAGTCGGGGGACGGCTCGGGGGCCGGCTCGGTGATCGGGCAGGTGCAGTCCGGACCGTGCCCGATGATCTGCCCGATGACCCGCTCGATCGCCCAGTACTCGGCCCAGGTGCGGGGGACGGGGTGGAGGCGTGCGCGCCTCCGCACGTTCTCGTCCGGATCCTCCCTCAGCTCCGCGACCAGGTCGGCTCCCAGGTCGGGCCGGGCGGCGACCAAGGCTCGGACCGCCGGCTCGGGGTGGCGGGCGAGCCGGGCCACGGCATCGGCCGGGGTATGGCGGTTCCAGGTCAGTGGGCGCACCGTGCCGTCCGCGAAGCACTGCTCGACGAGCGCTCGGGACAACGCGCATGTGCCGAGCACGAATCCCTTGCTGAGCGAGCCGATGGACGGCAGCCTGGCCTCCACCCGTTCCGGGTCCAGCTCCCAGCTGTGGTCCTGTGCGGCTTCCCGTACGGCGGGGTCGGGGTCGTCGAGCAGGGCCTCGCGCTCCGCGGGGGTGAGCAACTGCCACCTCCAGGTGGCCCGTATCCGGAGTTCGGGGTGCTCGCGGCCGGCCAGGGAGCAGTGGAAGGACAGCGGGATCTGCCGGGACGAGTCGAGCTCCGCAATGATGTCCTGCTCGGTGACCATGCCGTCCTCGCCCCCGTCCTGAGCGGTCAGGAGGGTGACGAGGACGTCGTCCGGAAGCGGCCGGACCCACCGGGGACGGGGGCGGGGGCCGCCGGCGAGCCACCCGCGAACGATCCCCGACGGGTCCGTGGCCAAGGGGGCGAGCCGCGTCGGGTCGACGTGCCGGTTACGGGCGAGCGCGCGGCGGACGACTCTGTCCGGATGGCGCAGGGCCGCGTCGACGACGGCGTCGGGCAGGTCACGACCCTCGCACATCAGCGGGCCGATCCCGCCGGCCGCTCGATCCAGCAGGCGTATCAGCACCTCGGAGGGCGCCGCCGGATTGAAGGCGATGCCGCGCAGCCACGGTTCATGAAGGGATTCGGACACCGCGTCATCCTGTCACCCCGTCACACCGGGACCGGGCCGACCGGACGTCACCCGCTGCGTATCCGTGGCGGGCGTGATGAGTATTCCTACTCAGGACCGGGCCCGCGACGGTGATCCACTCTTGGTGCAACAGCAACCGACCCACCGAGGGAACAAAGCCATGACCAGCGACGCCGCCCCCCGACCCCGCCGCATTCCCGCTCTGCTGGCCCCCGCGTTCGACAACATGCTCTCGCGGGCCTACCTGGTCCTGGTCGCAGCCGCGGTCGGTCTCGACGTCCACGCCACGTACGTCATCCACAACCCCTCGTTCGCCGGTCTGTGGCTCGCCCTCGCCACCGCACCTTTCGGTCTTCTCGCCATGCCCCTGCCCGCGGTCTTCTGGGACACCCCGGTCGAATGGATCGGCCCCCTGCTCCAGCTCGCCACCGCCGTCACGGCCGGCCTCGTCAACGCCGTCTACCTCGGGCGGATGGTCGCCGGCAACCGCGCCACGGCGCGAGACGGCCGCACCGCCGCGTAGCGCGGTCCGCGATGCCCTGGGCCGGCATGCCGCGGCGGACCAGCCCGTGCGCAGGGCCGGGCAGCACGTCCGGCATCCGGTGGCCCGGGGCGAGGTCGGCCGAGGTGCCGGGCGGGCAGGACGGTGGCGGCGCGCAGGGCGTCCACGGGCGAGAGGCCGGCCGCCACGAGCAGTTCCAGTTCGCGGTGCAGGGAGGTGCCGTGTTCGACGGCGGCGGAGACCCCGGGCTGGGTGTCGGGCTGAAGGGGATCCTCGGACAGGTCGGCGAGTTCGTCGGCCGGGGTGCGCCGGGGCGGCGTCAGGTTGCCCGTCGGACGGACGTCCGGGTGATCCGCTATATTCGCGCCGCCGTCGAACGATCCCGTCCGGCGCGCACCACGCCCAGGGAGCCCGCCTCATGCCGTCCGACCAGGACGTCCCCTCGCCGGGTGGTTCGGCCGCCGAGAACGACGCCTTCGCCCGAGCCTTCGCCCCGCCGTCCGCAGACGCGCCGCCGCCGGTCCCGCCCTACGGATACGGACCGCCGCCGGCCGGCGACCCGTGGGGTGCGCCCGGTCCGTACCCGCAGCCCGGTGCGGTGCCGCCCGGCAGCTTCGCCTCCTACGGCGCCCAGGGCTGGGGCACCAGTGCGCCGTACGCGGTGCCCGGCCCGCTCGGCTGGCAGCCGCCGCCCGGTCCGCCGACCCGCTGGAACGGCTTCGCCGTCACCTCCTTCGTCCTCGGCATCGTCGGCGGCGCCTGCCTGCTGTGGATCGGTGCGATCGCCTTCGGCGTCGCCGCGCTGCGCGAGGTACGCCGGCGCAACGAGCGCGGACGCGGGCTGGCGATCGCCGGCATCGCGCTGGGCGGTGTCTGGGCGGTCGTCCTGGCGGTGGTGACGGTCGTCGCGCTGATGACGACGGCCCCCGACCTGCCGACGTCGTACCCGGGTTCCGACTCCGGCACCAGCTCCGGCTCCGGCTCCGGCAGCCCCCACTCCGGCACCTGGAACGTCTTCGAACTCGTCGCGGGCCAGTGCTTCGTCAAGCCCGCGGGGGCGGGCACCGACGGCGTCACCGACGTCCGGCTGGTCGACTGTGCCGAGCCGCACTACGGCGAGGTCTTCGGCAGGGCGCCCTCCGACGAGAAGTCCTACCCGGGCAGGGCCGCGGTGATCGCCGACGCGACGAAGGGCTGCAACGACGCGCTGCTCGGCTTCGCCCCCGACGGCTGGAAGCTCCCGGTCGACGTCGAGGTGCACTTCTTCTACCCCGACGAGCACGCCTGGGCGCTGCAGGGCACCGGCCGCCGCTCGACCTGCTTCCTCACCGACACCACCGGTCGTCTGACCGGGTCGCTCCAGCAGGACCTCGCGCGGTTCGACGCCGACCAGATGGCCTACCTCGGTGCCGAGCACCGCGTGGACCAGGCCTTCGCGATGCAGCCGCGGGCCGAGCCCGCCGACGACCCGGCCGCCTTCCGGGCCTGGGCCGACACCCTCGCCGGCGGGGTGCGCCTGGAGATCGGCGAGCTGAGCGCCCACGCCTGGGGCGGCGCCGCGTCCCGGCCGGTCGTGGCCCTGGCCGAGGAACTGCACAAGGCCCTGCCGCACCTGGCCGCGGCCAAGGACGCGAAGGACACGAAGACGCTGCAGAACGAGCTCGCCGCCGCCACCGACTACCTGGGCTACGACCGGCCGAAGGCGGTGCGGGCAGCCCTGCGGCTGGGCACCGACGACAGCCGGGTGAACCGCTCGGACGGCTCCGGCGACACCCGGACGGACGGCCCGGCGCCGGTGCTGGCGCCGGGCACCGGTCGCCGTGCGGCCGTGCGGATCTGAGCACACGCCACCGGGACGCCGCCCGGCGCGGTTCTCGCTCCGCGTCGGGCGGCCCCACCGGGCCGGTGGGGGGTTCGCCGCCCGGTGGGCGCCCGTCCGGTGCCCGGTCCGCGGAGGCGGCGATGAGCCATCATGGGTCCTCGACCACGACGATGGTGCCACCCGGCCGTCGGCCCGGGCACCGGAGGGGGGTGCAGCCCGATGGGACTGGCCGGCCGAGCCCGTATGCCGATCGACGGCCGTGCCGTCGCCCGCAGCCGTCGCCGCCGGACGCTGGCGGCGGAACTCTTCCGCGGCAGCTTCTCGGCGGAGGAGGAGATCGGCCGGGGGCTGCTGCGGGAGCTGCCGCCCGAGGCGCGGTACGTCTCGTTCAACAGCCACCACGGGAGGGCCACCGGCGCCGATCTGCTCTGGTGGTGGGTGGAACCGGACGGGCGGGGGTTCGGCTGTCTGATCCAGTCGCGGACTCTCACCCTCCACGCGGGTGTCTGGCGGATCGGCTCGGACCGCCGGGCGGACGCCGACTCGCAGCTGACCCGATTGCTGTACACCGCAGAGCACTTCGACCTGCCCGCCGCGCTGCTGCTCCACCCCGGGCGCGACGAGGCCGCGGACGCCGACGCCGACGAGGGCGCCGACGAGGGCGCCACGGCCGATCCCGTCGCGGACGACCGCCGGCCCTGCACGGAGGCCGCCGCCCTGCTGCCCGCCTTCGCCGTCCGCGCCGACCTCCGGCTCCGGGCGGCCGAGGCCGAGACCGCAGGTCTCCGGTTCGGCGGCCTCGACGGGCCCGGGTTGCTGGAGTCGGCCGTGCCCTTCGCCCCGCTCCTCGCCCCCGGCGCCGAGCCGCGTCCACCCGTGGCGACGGATGCGGACCTCGCCCGGCAGGGTGTGCACCGCCGGCTGCGCCCGCTGCTGACCGAACCTCAGTCCGGCGCGGGCGCGGTGGCCCGGAGCGTTCTCGACGCCTTGAGCCACCACCGTCCGTGTGCGGCCAGGGCCGCCGACGGCACCGTGCTCGACTCCCCCGGGCGGCTGCCGCAGTTCGACCGCGGCGCCCTCCTCCGCCATGTCACCGCCGGTCTGCGGCCCGCGGTGCCCGGCTACGTCGACCGGGCGCTCGCCGGGCACGGCCCGGCACGGCTGGCCCGGTACGTCGCGGGCCTGGTCGTCGTCCCGCTGTGAGGTCCGGCCCGGCCCCGGCTGCGGCACGCCGCACGACCGGGTGTCACCGGCCGGGCCGGGGCCGGGCGGTCGCCGGGCGTTTCCGGGCGTGACCCCTGCGCCCCTCGACAGGTTCTCGATCGGCCACCTGCCGACGGGATGGGCTACCCGTCGACGGCGTCCGTCACGCGCTGCCAGCTGTCCAGGTCCGCGATCCGTGCCTCCAGAGCGGGGCGCATGCCCGTCGCGCTGGAGACGCCGAGCGCCAGGCGCAGCGGCGGGTTGGGGCTGTCGACCGCGGTCCGGATGCCTGCGGCGATCCGCGCCGCGTCGGAGAACGCGGACGCCGGCAGCTCGCCGATGCCCTTCTGGACCTCGCGGACGGTCGGGTCGTAGTCGGCCAGGCCGGCTGCGACGTCGAGGTTGGCGAGGAAGGGGGTCGCGGTCAGGCCGGGCTGGATCAGCGTGACCTTGATGCCGAGCGGTGCGACCTCGGCCGCGAGCGCGTCCGACAACCCCTCGACCGCGTGCTTGGTGGCGGCGAGCAGACCCACGCCGGGGTGGGCGGACTGCCCGTAGACCGAGGAGCCCTGGAGGACGTGCCCGGACCGCTGGGCCCGGAGCACCGGCAGCGTCGCGCGGAGCACGTTGAGCACACCGAAGACATTGGTGTCGAACACGGCGCGGACCTGGGTGTCGGAGGCCTCCTCGACGGCTCCGAACAGTCCGTATCCCGCGTTGTTGGCCACGACGTCGATGCGGCCGAACCGCGCGAGCGTGCTGTCCACGGCGTCCCGGACGGCTCGCTCGTCACGTACGTCCGCCCGGAGGAGGAGCAGGCGCTCACCGTGCGCCTGCGCCAGTTCGTCCAGGGGGGAGGTGTCGCGGGCGAGGGCCGAGACGGTTTCGCCGTTCTGCAGTGCCTGGAGCGTCAGTTCACGGCCGATGCCGGACGTCGCGCCGGTGATCAGCCAGGTGCGGAGGTGGGCCTGGGGGTTGGATGTCCTGTTCATGTTGCGACCGTAAGGCGTTAGCTCGCAACGAGTCAACCTCGATCGACCGACAGGTTGCCCACTAGACGAATTAGCCCCGATCACGCTGGTGTAGTCTGGGGGCATGACCACTGCGGCAGCCGGATCCCCCGCACCGAACCCGCGCACCCTCACGCCGACGGCGGAGACCGTGCTCGCGTTCGTGAACACGCGCGCGGACGGATCGGGCCGCCGGGAGCTGTTCGCGGACGGGGACTCGTTCGCGGCGTGGCTGTCGGAGCGCCAGGAGTACGGCGGCGAAACCGTGGTGACCGACGCCGACGCCGCGGTCGCGCGCGAGCTGCGTGATGCCCTGGTGACCGTGCTCCTCGCACACTCGGGCGACGAGGACGGTCAGGGTGAGCAACTGCTGCATGCCGAACGGCACCTACGACGCGCGGGCCCGCTCTACCCGCTGGCGACGGTGGTCACGGCCGACGGTGCCGAGCTCGCCTCACCGCAGACGGGGGTGCCGCGCGTGTTCGGAACCGTACTGGCAGCGGTGACGACGCTGGCGCAGAGCAGCGACTGGGGGCGCATCAAGGCGTGCCGGAACCCTCCGTGCCACTTCGGCTTCCTCGACCGCACCCGCAACGGGGGCGGGCTCTACTGCAGTACCGGCTGCGGCTCTCAGGTGTCCATGCGCAAACACCGTCGGCGACAGCGGAACGGTGGCGCTGCGCCCTCCGAGGCGTGAGACCGCCCCTCCGGCGAGGAAGGGCGGCGATCGGCACGACGCGGCTCCCGAGCGCGGCTCCCCCAGCACCCGGGCCGGGAAGACCGTTCATCGAATCGCCGTCGAACCGATGGGCACACAACCGGGGATGCGTTCGACTCAATCGTCGACGAATCGCCCGAGTTCCCCGGTGGCGCGAGCGAGAGCCCGACTCGACGTTCAGTCAGATTCGTTCATGATGCAACCAATACGAAAAAGTGATCCCTGCGCAGATCTTCCACCTGCTTAACCTGATCGACGGCCCGGCCTGATCGTCCGTCAGGTCGCCCGCTGATCCGAGGTGGAGAAACCAGTGCTGAAAAGCCCGCGTCCGCCCCATCCGATCCATCCGCTGCGAGCCGTCACGGCCGCCGCTCTCACCTCGGCCCTCCTCCTGTTCGGCCTGGGAGCCACCGCTCCCGGTGCCGCCGGAGCGGCCGAGAACGACACCGCCACCGCGTCCGCGCTGGTGAAGAGCGCCCAGAACGTCACCCACCCCGGTGCGGCCGCCGCCGACCACGGGGACACCGTCAACTGGACCGTCCGGTACGACAACGCCGCGACGGCCGCGGCCTCCGCGGCCACCATCACCGACCCGATCGCCGGGGCGGGCACGGCCCAGACGTACGTCCCCGGCTCCTTGCACGCCCCGCCCGGCTGGACGCCGTCGTGGTCCACCGACGGCAACGGCTTCACCACGACCGATCCCGGCACGGCGACCACAGCCGTCCGCGCCGAGAACGGGACGGTCCGGGGCACCGGGACGAGCCTCGCCGCACCGCTGCTGGCGCCCGTCCGGCCGACACCGCAGTCCACCGGCGGCGACGGGTTCACGCCGATCCTGCACCGGACGGCGGCCGGCGAGGTCCGGTCGTGGAACATCTACCACCACGCCGCCCGCACCGCCCCGCAGGCGGTCTGCAGCAGCCTGTCCACCGGACAGCCCTGCACCGGCGGCCCCTGGCCGCGTCCGCTGAACACCACGGCCGGACCGCTCGGCAGCGGCGCCACCGGCGACATCGGCAGCCCGCTGACCCCGCAGTACGTCCTCGACCCGCAGCACCCGGGCCAGGTGCTCTACCCCGCCGTCACCGCCACCGCGGTCGGCGTCGGCTGCCTCGACCTCGACGCTCAGGCCAACTGCGGCTTCGTCGCCCTGGAGAGCACCGGCGGTACGCCCAGCCGCGCCAACAGCCTGGCCGGCCTGGTCCGGGCCGGCGACAGCGTCTACGGCGTCTCGACCACCGGCGAGGTGCTGTGCCTCTCGCTGGCCGACCGCACCCCGTGCGCCGGGCAGCCCTACGCGCCGGTCGTCGCCGCCAACCACGACCTGCCGAGCACCCCGGGCGCCCTCTACCTCGGCGCGCTGACGGTGGTGGGCGACAAGGTCTTCGCCTCGTCCTCGCCGCAGGGCAGCGGCTCCACCGTCTCCGGCCCGCCCGCGCTGGGCTGCTTCGACACGGCCACCAGGACGGTCTGCGCGGGCTGGGAGTCCCCGCACCCCGCCGGCCCCGACTCCGGCTACTACACGTACGACGCCTACACGTCCTACGACACCGCCGGACACCCGGACGGCGTCTGCACCAGCACCGTCGGCGGCGCCCACGTCCTGACCACCTGTTACGGCCTCGACGGCTCCGCGCACTCCGCGCCCGCCACCCTCTCGACGCTGGCCGGCAACGTGCTGACCTTCAACCCCGAGACGGTCACCACGGACACCGGGACCCGCAGCTACTTCCCCGTCTGGGGCGGCACCGTGGCCGGGGCGACGGTCTGCCACGACTGGACGACCGCCGCGCCCTGCGCGGGGTTCCCGCTGCCCGCGTCCCACCCCGGCGTCAACGGCGGGGCCACCCGTGACTACGGCTACGCGTACGACGCCACGACCCGCTGTCTGATCGGCCTCGGCGACGCCGGCGTCCTGTTCTCCCTGGACCCGGCGTCCGGAGCCACCCCGTGCGTCCACAGCGGCGCGGCCGTCACCCTCAGGCCCGCCGACTTCTACTGCGACGGCGCCACCGGCCACGTCCAGGGCTACACCCGGGCGCGGCTGACCGACATCGACCTCTCGCACGTCGACCCGGCGGCGTCCCGGGCCCTCGTCACCGACCCCGACGGCACGCCCGTCGCCGCCCCGGCCCTCGCCCCGGACGGCACCGTCGACCTGTCCGGCATCTCGGCGACCGCGCACCCGGCGATCACCGTCACGGCCCAGCTCGTGCTCACCTCCACCGCGGACTTCACCACCGACAACCACCCCGCGCTGGTCGTCGAGTACCGGGGCGACGCACCGCAGATCTGCTTCCGCACCACGGTCACGCCCGACTGTGCGACCACGTCCGTCACCAACACGGCGACCGGCACCGACGCGACCGGCGCCCTCACCTCCAACACCGTCACCACCGCCGTCGCCCCGGGCGCCGGCTGCCGGCCCCGGGTCAGCGTCGAGAAGGAGATCTGCGGCTCCGGAAACCCGCACGACTGCGAACCCGGCGGCCCGGGCCCCTGGGCCAAGACCAGCCCCGTCGGCCTGCTGCGCCTGCTCGGCCACGCGCACTGGCGGATCACCGTCACCAACGACGGCCCCGTCGACGCCGCGTCGGTGACCGTCAACGACGCCGTCACGCCCGGCTGCCGGCAGGCCGCCGGCACCTTCGCCCTGGCGGCCGGAACCAGCCGCGCGGTCTACTGCGACTCCCTGCTGCTGGCACTGCCGCTGAAGAACACCGCCTCCGCGAGCTTCGTCCCCGCGAACTCGCCGCCCGGCACCGCCCCCGCCACCACCGCGCCCTCCTCGGCCGTGGCCTGCTCCCTGCTCTGCATCCTCGGGGCACCCGGCAGTGACTGACGGGTGGGCCCTCACCCGCGGCTCATCGGGTGAACAGCGCCCCGTTGTGGACGTGGCGCCGGTGATCGCAGGTGCGTCAACCTGTTCGGGGCGACCGAGAACCATCCGGCCTTCGCCCCCGAGAACCTCACCGACTCCACGGCCACCGTCTTCCTCGACTTCGACTGCTCGGGCGACACGTACTTCGTCATGAACCCCGGCAAGAAGCTCGGCGACCGCCTGAAGCTCCGCTCGGTGATCTTCAGCTGACCAGGACAGCCGGCCGGGCCCGCCCTCCGGCGGACCGGCCGGCCCGACCACGGCTGCGGGCCCGCCCCGGTGCGGCCGGCCCGCACCGCCGTACGGCGGACCGTGCCCCGGGCTGACGGCGGGTCAGGCCCTCGCAGCACGGCCGGGGCGACCCCGGACCCTATGATCCGAAGCACCAGAAGCAGCCATTGCAGCACCGAGAGTGACGCACGGTGCAGGTGCCGGGCACTGTCGGCGGCACTCGGACGGGAGACCTGTGGACGTGAGCACGGACCGGAACGGGTTGGACGGTGCGGTCGTCGCCGTGGCGGGTGCGGCCGGCCCCGCGGGGCGGGCGGCGCTGCTGCGGCTCGCCGCGGCGGGTGCCACGGTCGTCGCGGCCGACGCGGACGCCGCACGGCTCGCGGACGCGGTGGACGCCGCCCGCTCCGCGCACGGCGGCGCCACCGTGACCGGTGACACGGTCGACCTGCTCGACCCGGACGCGACCCGCGCCTGGGCGCACCGCATCGAGAAGGATTCGGGCCGCATCGACGGCCTGGTCCACCTCGTCGGCGGCTGGCGCGGCTCGGCGACGTTCGCCGAGACGAACCTCGGGGACTGGACCGTCCTGGAGGACCTGCTGGTGCGCACCGTCCAGCACACCTCGCTCGCCTTCCACGACGCCCTCCTGCGCAGCGGGAGGGGCCGGTTCGTACTGATCAGCGCGGAGGGTGCCAGCCGGCCCACCGCCGGGAACGCCGCCTACGCGGCCGCGAAGGCCGCCGCCGAGGCGTGGACGCTCGCCCTCGCCGACGACTTCCGCAAGGCCGGAGGGGACGACGGTCCGCAGGCCGCGGCCACGATCCTGGTGGTGAAGGCGCTGGTCCACGACGCCATGCGCGCCGAACGCCCGAACGCGAAGTTCGCCGGCTTCACCGACGTCAAGGACCTCGCGGACGCCATCGCCGGCCTCTGGGAGAAGCCCGCCCTGGAGATCAACGCGGCCCGCCTGTGGCTGGCCGCCCAGCCCCCCAAGCCCTGATCGAGGCCGAGCGTCTGCGGCTGCCGCGCGGCCCGGGTCCCCGGCCGGGCGAGCGGGGCGGTCAGTCCTCGCGGCGGGTCATGTGCATGTGCCAGTTGGTGATCCAGGTCCGGCCCTCGTCCACGGAGAAGGCCTGCTCCCAGTGGGCGGTGGTCCCGGTGATCTCCGACCAGACGAAGCGGACGTGCACCGTGCGGCCCCGGTACTCGTCGTCGCCGTGGAAGAGACCGGTGCCGTCCGGCTGGAAGGAGCCGACGACGGGCGGGCAGAGGATGCCGGTGCGCTCGTTCGCCCAGTACAGGGACCAGGCGTCGGCGGCCGGGTCGTACAGGCGCAGGGTCAGGCCCGTGAAGCCCTTGGTCGGGAACTCGATCTCGTCGAAGCTGGCCCGCCCGTCGAAGTGTGCGGTGGCGCGGGTGATGCCGGGGAACTCCTCCCAGCGGTCGTCGCCCTCGGTCGGATCGAGGAAGTCCTTGCGCCAACGGTTGACGACGTCGTAGGTGCCGGTGAAGAAGCCGAAGCCGGTGCTGTTGTCCATGGGCCGCAGGCTAGGAGCACTCCCCTGACATCTCCTGTCAGGGGAGTCGGACAGCCTGACGAGGGCGGGAGCGAGAGCACCGCTCGGGGCTCACGGGGTTCACTGCCCCTGTCCGGTGATCATCCGGAGCATGGCCCGGGCCGTGTTGTCCTCGGAGTCGATCCCCTGGACGACCTCGGCGCCTTCGAAGACGACGGCCTCGGTGCCGCGGGCGAACACGGCCTGCTCGTAGTCGCCGAGCGCGGCCTCGACGTCGTCGGGGTGCGCGGCGAGTGCCGTGCCGAGTTCGGCGCCGTCGAGCATGGCCAGGTTGGCGCCTTCGCCGTTCGGGGCCGCGAGGTGGGCGGCGTCCCCGAGCAGGGTCACCCCCGGTACCCGGTCCCACCGGTGGCCGGTCGGCAGGCTGGTGGGGGCGCAGGACCGGTGCGGTGTCGGGCGTGCAGCCGGGCCGCCGGTCGTCCCGGTGGTGCTACATGGTGTGCAGGACGGCGACGACCTTGCCGAGGACGGTGGCGCGGTCTGCGGGGACGGGCCGGTGGGCGGCGAGGTGCGGCAGGAGCCAGGTGCGTTCGCCGTCCCGGCGGTAGCGGCTGATGGTGGTCTCGCCGTCGATCATCGCGGCGACGAGGTCGTCGTCGTCCGCGACGCCCTGGCGGCGGACCATGACGAGGTCGCCGTCGCGCATCGTGCCGTCGGTCGTGGCGGCGCCGCGGACGGTGAGTGCGATCAGTTCGCCGTCGCCGACGATCCGGCGGGGCAGGTGCAGCACGTCCTCGTCGTGCACGGCGGCGAGCGGGCCGCCGGCGTGACCCGGGCTGACCAGGGGAACGGCCACCGAACCGCGCTCCGGGCCGCCGGGGGCGGTGGGGCGGGTGGCGGTGAGGCGGTAGGTGCGGGTGCGCTGGGGGTCGGCCTCGACGTGGCCGAGGTCCTGGAGGCGGTTGATCTGGTGGGCGACCGAGGAGCTGCTGGACAGGCCCACGGCCCGCCCGATCTCGCGCAGGGTGGGCGGGTAGCCGCGGGCGGCGGTGTGGTCGGCGATCACCGCGAGGATGGCCCGTTGCCGGTCCGTCAGGCCGTCGCGGCCCACCGCGCGGCGCCGGCCGTGCACGAGCGTGCCGGGGTTGTCTGCCATGGCTGCTGTCCCCTCCTGCTGGTCGTGGCCGTGACCCCGACGGTAGCCCGCGCCACTGACAGCACCCGGTCGGCCGGCGACGGCGGACCCGCACCTACGCACCGGCGGGTGGTCAGCGGAAGTCCCGGCTGGTGGTGCCGGGGGCGAGGGTGAGCGGGGCGAGGCGGGTGGCCTGGAGGTTGGTGGCGCCGTCGCGGCGCTCGACGGTGCCGTGGACGAGGAGGCCGGCGTTCTGCAGGGCGGTGCGGCGCCGGCGCTCCCACACGTGGGGCGGGCAGACCACGTTGATCAGGCCGGTCTCGTCCTCGAGGGAGATGAACAGGACGCCGCCGGCCGTCGGCGGGCGCTGGCGGTGGGTGACCAGGCCGCCGACGACGACCGGCCTGTTCGCGGGGGCGGTCCTGAAGGCGGCGGCGGTCAGGGCACCGCACCGGTCGAGGTGGGGGCGGGCGTGCTGGACGGGGTGGCTGGTGGCGGAGACGCCGGTCGCCCACAGGTCGGCGATGGTCTCCTCGACGGCCGTCATCCCGGGTAGGTCCGGGGCGGTGAGCGCCGGGGCGGTGCCGGGCAGCATGCCCGGTTCGGTGCGGGCGAGCAGCCCGGCGGACCAGAGGGCTTGGCGGCGGGTCAGGCCGAGGCTCTTGAACGCGCCGGCGGTGGCGAGCGCCTCCAGCGCGGGGGCGGGCAGGGCGGTGCGCAGGGCGAGGTCTTCGAGGTCGGTGTAGGGGCGGCCGGCGGCGACGGCCCCGGCGTGGTCGGTGCCGAGGCCGCGGACGGTTTCGAGTCCGAGGCGGATGGCCGGCCTGTCGGGCTCGGGGCCGGCCTCCAGGGTGGGGCCGGCCCGGGAGAGGTTGATGTCGGCGGGGCGGACGTCGACGCCGTGGCGGCGGGCGTCGGCGATCAGGGTGAGCGGGGAGTGGAAGCCCATGGGCTGGTTGGCGAGCAGGGCGCAGGTGAATGCGGCCGGGTGGTGGTGCTTGAGCCAGGCGCTGGCATAGACGAGGAGGGCGAAGCCGGCGGCGTGGGACTCGGGGAAGCCGTAGGAGGAGAAGGCGTCGATCTTGACGTAGACGTCCTCGGCGACCTCAGGCGGGATGCCGCGTTCGGCCATGCCGGCGAGCAGGCGTTCGCGGAGTTCGGCGACGCGTTCGTGGGAGCGTTTGGCGCCCATGGCCTGGCGGAGCCTGTCGGCCTCGGAGGGGCTGAAGCCGGCGCAGTCGACGGCGAGTTGCATCATCTGCTCCTGGAAGAGCGGCACGCCGAGGGTCTTGGCGAGGGCGCGTTCCATGAGCGGGTGCGGGACGGCGGCCTCCTCGTGGCCGGTGCGGCGGCGGATGTAGGGGTGGACGGAGCCGCCCTGGACGGGGCCGGGCCGGATGAGGGCGACCTGGACGACGAGGTCGTAGAACTTCCGCGGCCGCATCCGCGGGAGGGCGGACGCCTGGGCGCGGGACTCGACCTGGAAGACGCCGACGGTGTCGGCGCGGCAGAGCATGTCGTACACCGCGGGGTCGTCCGGCGGGATCGTGGCGAGGTCGAACCGCACGCCGTGGTGCTCGGCGACGAGGTCGCAGGTGTCGTGGAGGGCGGAGAGCATGCCGAGGCCGAGCAGGTCGATCTTGACGAGGCCTGCGGCGGCGACGCTGTCCTTGTCCCACTGCAGGACGGAACGGCCGGGCGTCCGGGCCCACTCGGTGGGGCAGGTCTCGGCGACCGGGCGGCGGGTGAGCACCATGCCGCCGGAGTGGATGCCGAGGTGGCGCGGCAGGCCGCGCAGTTGCCCGGCGAGTTCGCGGACGTCGTCGGGAACGCTCGCGTCGGCGGGCGGCATCTCGTGCCAGCCGGTCTCGCGGGCGAAGCGGTCGAGGTCGCCGGTGGCGTGGCCGAGGGCGCGGGCGGCGTCGCGGACGGCGAGGCGGGGCTGGTAGGTGATGACGTCGGCGACCTGGGCGGCGTGGTCGCGGCCGTAGGTGTCGTAGACGTACTGGATGACCTCCTCGCGGCGGCGGTGCTCGATGTCGAGGTCGATGTCGGGCGGGCCGTCGCGTTCGGGGCTGAGGAAGCGTTCGAACAGCAGGCCGTAGTGGATCGGGTCGACGCTCGTGATGCCGAGGGCGTAGCAGACGGCGGAGTTGGCGGCGGAGCCGCGGCCCTGGCACCAGATGTCGGCGCGGCGGCAGAAGTCGACGATGTCGTGGACGATCAGGAAGTAGCCGGCCATGCCGAGCTGCTCGATCACCGTCAGCTCGTAGTCGACCTGCCGGTGCGCCCTGGTGTTCGAGGGGTCGAAGCGGCGCCGGGCCGCCTCCAGGGTGAGCCGGCGCAGCCAGCCGGCTTCGGTGTGGCCGTCGGGGACGGGGAAGCCGGGGAGTTCGGGGTCGAGGGCGCGGAAGTCGAAGGCGCAGGCGTGGGCGAGGTCGACGGTGTTCTGCTGGACGCCGGGCCAGGGGGTGAGGCGGGCGGCCATCTCGGCGGGTGAGCGCAGGTGGGCGGTGCCGGCGGCGGCGAGGTGGGGCTCGGCGTCGGCGAGGGTGCGGCGCTGGCGCAGGGCGGCGAGGGTCTGGGCGAGGCGGGTCTGGGCGGGGGCGGCGTGGTGGGCGGCGGTGGACGCGATCAGGGTGAGGCCGGTGCGGTGGGCGAGGCCGGCGAGGGCGTCGTTGCGGTCGTCGTCGCCGGGTACCCGGTGGTCCGTCAGTTCCACGAACACGTTGGCGGGTCCGTACCGGTCGGCGAGTGCGCGCAGCTCCCGCTCCGCGGCGGCGGGCCCTTCGGTCTCGAGGGCGCGGCGGACGGCTCCCTTGCGGCAGCCGGTGAGGATCGCCCAGTGTCCGTCGGCGGCGTCGGGGAGGCGGTCGGTGTCGTAGACGGGTCGGCGTTTTCCGGCGCCGGCGAGGTGGGCGTCGCCGATCGTCCTGGACAGCCGTCGGTAGCCCTCGGGGCCGCGGGCGAGGACGAGGAGGTGCTCGCCGTCCTGGTCGGGGGTTCCGGTGGGTTCGCCGGTGGCGCCGAGGGTGAGTTCGGCGCCGAACACGGTGGCGATGCCGGCCTTGCGGGCCTCGCCGGCGAGGACGGCTGCGGCGTAGAGGCCGTCGTGGTCGGTGACGGCGAGGGCCTCGGTGCCGAGGCGGACGGCCTCGGCGACCAGGTCGGCCGGGTCGGAGGCGCCGTCGAGGAAGGAGTAGGAGGTGTGGACGTGGAGCTCGGCCCAGCCGGGGCCGGCCCGCCTCGGCTCCGGCCGAGGCGGCGTGGACGCGGCTGGGCCGGGAAAGGGGACGACCTCTCCCCCGCCGGGGACGGCGCGGCCGCCGGCCGTGCGGCGCTCCGGTTCGCGCCACGGCGTGGTGGGGTGGTTGGTGAATCCCATGTCGTTCCAGGTGGTGCTCGGGGGGTGCGGTCATCGGGTCCGGGGCCGCCGGTTGCTCAGCTGTCGTAGGCGCCTTCGACGCGCCAGCGGCCGCCCTCGACGGCGAGCAGTAAGGCACGGCCGTCGGCGAGCGTGACCTGCAGGCGGGCGGTGCGGCGGGCGTCGGCGGTGTCCCACCAGCGTTCGGTCGCCGGCCACGGCCCGGCCCAGCCGGTCACCTCGACCGCCCGGCCGCCGAGGATCAGGCGGGCGGGCGGCGCGAGGGCCTCCGCGCGGGCGGTCACCTGGACTTCCTGCCCGTCGGCGTCCAGCAGCCGCACCGGCACGGGGGCGGGCGGCACGTAGGCGGGCGACGGTGCGGGCAGGCGTCCGGGCCACGGCCCGTCGGCGCGCCGCTCCTGGTGCGCGTCGCCCCACGGGGTGCGGACCACCCGGTCGGCGGGGGCGCGGCCGCCGGCGAGCTCGACGGTGACGAGGCCGGTGTGGCCGAGGATCGCCTGGACGCGGGCGACGGCCCGTTCGACGCGGTCGGTGGCCTCCCGGTCGCCGTCCAGCAGGGACAGCTGCCGGCCCTGGTCGGCGACCAGGCCGTCCGGCACCAGGCGCAGTGCGACCGCGCCGCCGGCCGCCGCGGAGAACAGGGCGCGGTGCTGCCAGGCCTGGAGCTGCCAGCGGACGCGTTCGGCGACCGCGCCGATCGAGAGGGCACCCTCGTGGCGCCAGGCGCGGGAGGCGACGGTGCCGTCCGCGCACTGGACCTCCACTTCGAACCGCCGGCAGGCCAGGCCGGCGGCGGCGAGGCCGGTGTGCAGGCGTTCGGCGAGGACGCGGGCGGCGAAGACCAGGGGTTCCGCGAGCAGGTGGGGTTCCTCGAAGCGTTCCTCGGCGGTCAGGTCGAAGCCCGGTGGGCGGGCGACGACCGGGCGGGCCTCCAGTCCGCGGGCGGCGCGGTGCGCGGCGACGCCGGCCGGGCCGAACCGGTCGGCGACCGATCCGGCGGGCAGCGCGGCGAACTGACCGATCGTCGGCAGGCCGAGCCGCACCAGCAGGTCGGCGAGCTTCTCGTCCGCGAGCTCGCCGACCGGGAACCTCGCCAGGAAGCGGGCGCTCTCCCCCGGCGGCACCACCCGGTGGGAGCGGGCGGCGAGCCGGGCCGCGGCCAGGCCGTCGGCGATGCCGACCCGGCACTCGAAGCCGGCTGCCTCCACCGCGTCGATGACCTTCTCCACCAGGCGGTCCTCGCCGCCGTGGAAGCGGGCCGGACCGCGCGCGGGGATCGCGCAGATCCCGGGGCGCAGCACTTCCAGGTGCGGGGCGAGGCCGGTGACGGTGTGGGCGACCTGCTCGAACAGGCGGGCCTCCGCGTCGAGGTCGCGGTCGTGGAGTTCGAGGCCGGCGACGGTGGACTGCGCGGTGCGGACCTTCTGGCCGCGGCGGGCGCCGGCCGCCCGGGCCGCGTCGGTCGCGGCCAGCACCCGGCCGCGTTCGACCACGGCCGCCGCCCGGGCCGGGTCCAGGTCGGTGCCGAGGACGGCGGTCACCGGCCAGTCCGGGCACCAGACCACCAGCGCGCGCGGCGCGTCCGTGTTCTCGGGGTCCGCGGCCATCACACCACCGCCAGCGGGCCGCGTTCGGCCGCCGCGTACCGGGCCTGGGCCGGTACCCCGGCCGCGCGGTGGGCGGGCCCGGCGCGGCGGATCGCGCCGTCCGCGTCCGGCAGCCACAGCTGCGTCTGCCGTCCGACGGCGGCGGCGCCCCGCCCACCGGAGGCGACGGTGATCCGCCGCGCCCGGAGCCGGCCGCGGCCCTGCCCCACCCCGACCCACGACCGGTCGACCACGTCCAGGCGCACCTGGGCGCCCGGCCACGGACCGGCCACCACCAGCGCGCAGCCGGTGCGCCGAGCCACCGCCGGCAGGCGTGCGGCGAGCGGGCCGGCGACGGTGCCGGTCGGGCGCAGCAGCATGATGCCGACCGCGTCGGCGAGGGCGGTGGCGACCTCGGGCCAGCGCTCCCCCGGGTTCTCGGCGAGCAGGAGGCGGTCGAGGGCGACGCCGAGCTCGGCGGCGGCGACCAGGCCGAGGCCCTGCAGGCCGACGGCTGCGCACCAGGTGCCGGCGGTGGTGGCGGCTGCTGCGAGGGCGAGCATCAGCGAGGTGTCCCCGCCGACGGAGACGACGGTGCCGGGGCGCAGGCCGCGTTCGGGCAGGAGGTCGTGGAGGGCAGGCAGGACGGGTACCAGCGGTCCCGGCCGGGACGGCCGGAGCTGGGCCGCCAGGGCGCTGAGCGTCGTCTCCACACGCATAGGATCGAACAAATTTTCGTAGAACGCGAGTTCGAATTAGGCGTGTCGCCGAATCGTCACGCGACGAGCAGGGCCCAGCCGACCCGGGACACCCCGGTCCGGCAGGCCGATCGCCGGCGGCACCGGAACCTCGACGGCTCGGCGGCCACTGTCAGACTGGTGGCGTACCGTGCCCCGGTGCCGCCGGACCACGGCGGCGTCGAACGACACGGGCATGGCGGTGAGAGTGGTGGACGGCGCAGCACGATCGCGTACCTGGTGCCCGCCGTACCCGCTCGACCTGCCCGCGGTGGTCGCGCCGCTGCGCCGCGGAGCCGGCGATCCGACGATCCTCGTGCAGGCGGGCACCGTGTGGCGGGCGTCGCGCACCCCGGCGGGCCTGGGGACGCTGCGGATCGCGGCCCGGCCGGCCGAGGGCGCCGTCGCCGCGACCGCGTGGGGGCCGGGCGCGGACTGGCTGCTGGAGCAACTCCCGGCGATGCTCGGCGCGAACGACCGGCCGGACGGACTGGTGCTGCCGCCGGGGAAGCTGCGGGACGTCCAGCGCCGCAACCCCGGTCTGCGCCTGGGCGCGAGCGGGCTGGTGATGGACTCGCTCGTGCCGTCCGTCCTGGAGCAGAAGGTCACCGTGACCGAGGCGCACCGCGCCTGGCGGTACCTGCTGCGCCGCCACGGAACTCCGGCGCCCGGGCCCGGCACCGAACTCGGACTCGTGGTCCCGCCGTCGGCACGGGAATGGGCACTCGTGCCCTCCTGGTCCTGGCACCGCGCCGGGGTCGATGCGAAGCGCACCGAGACGATCCTCCGCGCGGTACGGCTCGCGCCCCGCCTGGAGGAGGCCTCCGCCATGGCCGGCACCGAGGCGGCGGCCCGGCTGATGCACGTACCGGGCATCGGGCCGTGGACCGCGGCCGAGACCCTGCAGCGCTGCAACGGCGACCCGGACGCGGTCTCCGTCGGCGACCTCCACCTGCCCAACACCGTCGTCTGGGCCCTCGCCGGGAAGGCCCGCGGCACCGACGAGGAGATGCTCGAACTCCTCGCCCCCTACGCCGGCCACCGCCACCGCGTCTGCCGCCTCATCCGCACCCTCGGCGTCCGCGCACCACGGTTCGGGCCGCGCCTGGCGCCCAACGACCACCGTCGCCGGTAGGCCCGTCCGCGTTCCGATCGTGTGTGGAGCGAGGACGGGCACCCCGTCGGCACGCGAGTGCGACGGACGGCCGACCGGACGCACGCGGATCGGAGGAGGCCGGACACGCCGAAGCGCCCCGGGAGGTCCGGGGGCGCCTCGGCTGCCGCCGCGGGATCAGTGGGAGAGGGTGCTGTTCACCTGGGTGAGGCCGGCCGGTCCGGTGGCGGACAGGCCGTGGAACAGGTTCGCGGTGACCTGGCCGCCCGCACCGACCGTCCACAGGTCCGGGGTGCCGTCCGAGTCGATGTCCGCTGCCCGGAGCTGCACGTCGGCGCCGGTGTTCCAGCCGGTGGCCACCGGGAACGCGTGGTAGGTCAGGGCGCCGGTGTTCGGGTCGGCGGCCAGGTCCTTCCACACGTCCAGCTCGCCGGTGGACTTCTTCCACAGGAACAGCGCGGTGCTGGTGGTGCCGCCCGGCGCGGCGACCTCGGTCGAGGCGATCGTCCAGTCGTTCCAGTCGGTGCCGTCGGGGGTACGGACGTTCAGCGCCGTCGGCATGTCGAACACGCCGGTGACCCAGCCCGCCGGGTACAGGCTGAGCGCGGTGCCGCCGGAGCCGTCCGGCGCTATGCCCAGCAGGTCCGGGAACCCGGTGGCGCGGCCGGAGACCGTACCGGCCTCGGCGACCTGCGAGGGGTAGCTGCCCACCCAGTCGGTGAGGTCACCGTTCGGCCCGCCCGCGGGCAGCGCACCTCCGCCGCCGTCGCCGGCGCGCACCCCGAAGTGGCCGGCCCGGATGCCGCCCGGGTAGTAGAACAGCAGGTCCTGGAAGGACCCGCCGGTGAACCGTCCGGTGAGCGGCACCGCGCCGTCCCAGTCGGACGGGGTGGGCTCGGTGCTGAAGCCCGGGCCCGCCGCGCCGATGTTCACGGCGGGGCCGACGTGGCCGTCGCCGGTGCCGGGAGCCAGCCAGATGCCCGACGGCAGCCCGTCGCGTCCACCGACCGTCACCAGGTCGGGCACGCCGTCACCGGTCAGATCGGCGGTCGTGAGGTTCGGCGGCGGCGCCGCGGCGGAGAACGTCAGCTGCACCCGGCCGCCGGAGTTCCCACCGGGGGAAAGGCTGGTGACCGTGAGGGTGTTGACGGCCCGGTCGGGCTTCAGCGTGATCACCGCGCGGCCGCCGTCGGCCGGGACCTCCACCGGAGCACCGACGTTCAGCTGGTACGAGTAGCCGGCCGGCACCGAACCGTCGGCCGGAGGCGCCACCGTCACGGTCACCGGCTTGCCGATCACCGCGCCGCTCGGCCCCGCGACGACCGGCGCACCCTGCCGGGTCGGGTCGAAGGCGAACCGGCACTGCGGCGACCACTGGCTCTTGAGACCGTCGGCGTCCGCCCGGAACTGCCACACGAAGTCGGTGATCCGCCCACCCGCGGCGTTCTCGAACGTCGCGGCGGGCACCTCCACCACCGCCTCCTGACCCGACGCCACGGTCAGTTTCCCCGGACCCACCGCCATGACCGCCGTCCCCGGCCGGTCCGCACGGACGAGCCGGAACTCGGCGCTCAGCGCCGTACCCGCCGGATCCTGCAGCCGGGCGCGGAAGGCCACCGACGTGTCGCCGAGCACCGTGCCACCCGCGCACGCGCTCGCGGGCGAGGTGCCCTGAGAACCCACCGAGGGGCGGTCCTTGCCGGCGGCGTGCGCCGAGGCGGGCTGCACCGAACCCACGGCGATCAGCACCACTCCGACGGCCGCCGCGGCGGCGGTGGAACGGCCTGGACGACGTGGGGAAGAAGAAGAGTGCACGGAGGCATCGCTCTCTACCGGGGGCCGGCAGGCCCCGAACGGCCCATACCGTAGCGCGGACGATTCGGCCCCGCACGAAATTTCGAGCCCCGGTCAGACCGGCTGCTGCCACCGCCCGTTCGGAGCTCCCCGTGCAGTCCGGGCCGAGGCCGGGCCGAGGCCCGGGAGCCGCGGTCCGAGCCGTGCACAGCCCGCCGACGTCAGCGGCTCCGCTCCCGGAGGGCGATCACCGCACGGCTCGTCACCTCGGCGGATGTACCGCTCGCGTCGAGTTCGAGGAGGAGGTGCTGCTGGGCGTAGTGCTGCGCCACGGGCTCCAGCCGCGCTTCGTGCTCGCCGACCAGCCGGCGGACGTGGTCCCCGTCGTCGCGTTGGTACAACGCACCTCCGCAGACGGTGCAGATGCCGTCGTCCGGGACGGTGTCAGCCTCCGGGTGGAAGCGGTGGGTCGGGTCGGCGGCGCAGAGCCGAAGTGCGGTCCGGTGGCGGAGGTAACGCATCCTCTCGGCTTCGGACAGGCGCAGAGGGCGTCCCTGACGGCCCCTCGGCATCAGTGGACCCGGCGCTGTTCAGGCCGGCTTTCGGATCGTGAAGGCCACTGTCCGGCCGGCGCCGGTGTCGGCCTGCAACCCCCGCACCTCGCCGGAGCAGTCCGCCGACGGGTCGGCCGGCGTGATTCAGGCAGCGGGGATGTCGGCCCAATGGTCGATCAGCGTTCCGGTGCGGTCGGTGATTCCGGTGCTGTCGGCGAGCGCGGCGACGATCGAGGCGCCGCGGCCGCGTTCGTCGGCGGGCCGGTCGGTGGCCCAGCCGGCCGGGGCGCCCTGCGGTCCTCCGTCGCTGACGTGGACCTGGACCTGACCCGGGCTGTCCTGGGCGCGCAGGTACAGGACCGCGGGGGGCCGACCGTGGGTGACGGCGTTGGTGACGAGCTCGGAGAGGACCAGCAGGGTGTCGTAGAGCCGGTCGTCGTCCAGTCCCCATGCGCTGAGCACCGGGCGGGCCGCGTGGCGGGCGGTCGCCGCCGCGCGCGGATCGTGTTCCAGACGCAGGCCGAACACCCGCTCGCTGCCGCCTGCGGTCTCCCCGGGCCGGCGGCCGAGGGAGGAGGTGGGTGCCGTCATCCGAATCACCGCCCGTCCACGGATCGGGGTCTGCACGGTTCTGCTTCCGGCATGCGCCTACCCGGCGAGGGAAGGTTGAACAGTCAATCCGGGAATCGCCGTGAAACCGGTGCCCGAACGGCATCGCTCGGCGGGCCCAGCGGCATCCGGGCTGCACCCGAGGCGGCGGGAGCGACCGGGTCAGGTGTCCGCCCCGGCGCTCGACACCGTGTCGCGAGGGGCGGGGCCGCGGGTGCGTGCAGCAGTTCCTGGAGCGCAGCACGCCCTCGTAGCTGCTGCCGGACAGGCGGACCTGCTCGGCGCGGCGGCCCTGCCGGGTGGCCGTCTCCTCGTCGACCCGGACCGTCTGCCGGCCGACGACGTCGATGAACAGGAACGACACGTACTCGGTGCCGAACCGCTCCCTCGGGTTGCGCGCGACGACGTCGAGGGACGCCGTCGGCGCGTGCTGCTCCGTCGCGGCCGCCGGGGTCCGGGCCGTCGGCGGCGGGCGTCGGGGCCGCGGCGGGCGTCGGGGCGTACGGCGAAGGGCGGGCCGGGGGCCGGCCCGCCCTTCGCCGTGGGGCCTGGGTCAGGACTTCGGCAGGGTGTCCACGAAGTCGGTGCCGGCGCTGTAGAAGCCGTCCACGGTCTTCTGGACGTCGGCGTAGGAGACGGCCTCGGCGTCCTTGTAGTAGAACCAGTTGATCTTCAGGTTCCAGGTGCGCTGTCCGCCGAGGGACGGCAGCAGGTCGATGAACCAGTTGCTGAAGTGGACGTCCATCTTCTCGCGCGGGACGTACTTGCCGGAGCTGGTGAACAGCTCCTTGCCGTCCATGGAGTAGGTGGCCTTCCCGCCCACGGAGGTGACCATCATGATGTGCCAGCCGCCGAGACGCTGCTTGTGGGGCTTGGTGACCCGGTCCGGCGGGTCGGCCTTGAACCAGCTGGTGGTGTCGAGCTGCGGACCGGGCGTGCCCCAGCCGCCGTTCGTCATGTACTCGTAGTCGAGCTCGCTGTAGTTCGCCGAGTCGTCCTGGGGGGAGATCGGGAAGTAGGACTGGACGACGTGGTCGCCGTTCTTGCCACCGGCCGGCTTGTCGCTGAGGTAGACCCGGGCGGCGTAGGTGCCGTTGAAGAGCTTGGCGCCGGTGCTCTGGATCTCGGCCTGCTTGGTGCCCTTCTGGGTGCCGTCGGTGGACGCCTGCAGCTGGAGGGTCCGCTTGCCCTGGGCGGTGGCGTCGTCGGGGAAGCTCGCGCCGGCGTCGGACCAGGTGTCCTTGATCCCGGGGCCGCCCTCGCCGGTGCGGATCTCCCAGCCGTGGGCGGTGAGCGCGGGGTCGGTGGGACCGGTGTAGTGGAAGTTGTCGAACAGGGTTCCCGGCGGGCCGGTCGGGGTCGGCGAGGCGCTGGTCACCGACCCGCCCTTCGCCGTCGTGCCGTCGCCGCCACCGTCGCCGCCACCGGACGCCGGACCGCTCGAACAGGCGGTGAGCACGCACAGCAGGGTCGGGAGGGCGAGCACGCTCCACGCGCGGTGGCGAGGGGTGCGGCGGGGCTGACTCACGCGGGCTCCTTGGGGCGTGCCGGTCGCACGTGCGCACTGATCGGATGAGGGGTCATCCTAACGGGACGCGAACACCCCTCCGGCGCGCGCCCGGCAGGAACCGGAGGGAGAGAGTCCGAGGTCGGGAAGGGTGCGTGCACGCCCACGTTCCGGTATGCACCGACCGGTATCTCGATCCGATTACAACCCCCCGCCAGATCAGGCCAAATCCACCCATCGAACTCAATTCGATTCTGTCCGGTGCACTAACGTTCGCTACTACGCTCCCGCGGTCTACGTACCCTGCACGGAAAGGCGTCGCACGGTGCGCCCAGCCATCTCGTTCGTCGAACGCAGATCGGCACACCCGCCACAGCCTGACGTGCGCGAGTCAAGCTTCGAAGAGGCCGCTCCCGCACCGGTGTTCGCCGGCCGGTCCGGTCCGCGCGGCCGGCTGCTGCGGGGCTTCGGCCGGCCGCCGACGTCGCCGCCCGGGACACCCTCCCGCTCGGGCCTGTAGCCCGAGCACCCCTGAACCGCCGCACCACCCATCTCCAGGAGCGCCAATGTCCCGCCACCAGCGCCGCCGGCAGTCCCTGCGGAGGCCGCGCCGACTGGCCGCGCCGCCGTTGCGCTTCTTCATGCCGCTGTCCCTGCTGGCGTGCCTGCTCCTGCTCATCGTCCTGCGCGGCCTGGCCACCAACGAGGTGTTCCACGACGCCCGGGTCGCCGACTCGGCCGACCAGACGACCGTGCCGACCAACCTGCTCAAGGGCGGACCGGTCATCGACGCGCGCGGCGACCGCAACGACGACCCGGTGAGCTACCGCATCCCGGACCGCACCGTGGTGCTCAGCTTCGACGACGGCCCCTCGGCGGAGTGGACGCCGAAGATCCTGGAGATCCTGGAGTCCCGCCACGTCCGCGCGGACTTCTTCGTGACCGGCGCCATGACCGCCCGCAACCCGGACCTGATCCGGAAGATCGTGGCGGGCGGCCACGAGATCGGCCTGCACAGCTTCACCCACCCCGACCTGGCGTTCCAGTCGCACGCCCGGATCAGCTGGGAGATGGCCCAGACCCAGCTGGCACTGGCCGGCGTCGCGGGCGTGCACAGCTCGCTGTTCCGCCCGCCGTACTCCTCCAACTCGGCCGCACTGGACGACTGGAGCTACCCGGTCATCAAGTACCTGGGTGCCCAGGGCTACGTCACCGCCTTCATCGACCACGACACCGACGACTGGAAGCGTCCGGGCGTGGACGCGATCGTCAAGGAGGCGGTGCCGGCCAAGCCCGGTGCGGGCGAGCTGATCCTGCTGCACGACGCCGGTGGCGACCGCTCCCAGACCGTCGAGGCGCTCGGCGTGCTCATCGACAAGCTGCAGGCCGACGGCTACCGCTTCGCCACCATCACCGAGGCGCTCGGCGCCTCCAGCGCCACCACGCCGGTGCACGGCTTCCAGCTGTGGGCGGGCAAGGGCTACATCTGGGCCACCCAGCTCGGAGTGAAGACCCTGCCGGTGCTGATCGCGATGCTGGCCGTGGTCGGCTTCCTGAACTTCGGCCGGTTCGCGCTGATGCTGGTCCTCGCTCCGATCCACGCCCGCCGCAGCAAGCGGCTGGACCTCTGGGGCGATCCCGTCACCGAACCGGTCACCGTGCTCGTCCCGGCCTACAACGAGCGCGAGTGCATCGCCAACACCCTCAACTCGCTGGCCGCCAGTGACTACCCGATCGAGGTCATCGTCATCGACGACGGTTCCTCGGACGGCACCGCGGACATCGTCGAGGAGATGGACCTGCCGTTCGTCCGGCTCATCCGCAAGGTCAACGGCGGCAAGTCCAGCGCGCTCAACACCGGCATCGCGGCCGCCTCGTACGACATCGTCGTGATGATGGACGGCGACACCGTCTTCGAGCCGTCCACCGTCCGCGAACTGGTCCAGCCCTTCGCCGACCCGGGCATCGGCGCCGTCTCCGGCAACGCCAAGGTCGGCAACCGCGACACCCTGATCGGCGCCTGGCAGCACATCGAGTACGTCCTCGGCCACAACCTGGACCGCCGGATGTACGACATGCTCGGCATCATCCCGACCATCCCCGGTGCGGTCGGCGCCTTCCGCAAGGAGGCCCTGCAGGCGGTCGGCGGGATGAGCGACGACACCCTCGCCGAGGACACCGACATCACCATGGCGGTGCTCTGCGAAGGCTGGCGGGTCGTCTACGCCGAGCGCGCCCGCGCCTGGACCGAGGCCCCCGCCAGCATCCAGCAGCTCTGGTCCCAGCGGTACCGCTGGAGCTACGGCTCGATGCAGGCGATGTGGAAGCACCGCCGCGCCGTCATCGCCGGCGGGCCGGCCGGACGCTTCGGCCGCCTCGGACTGCCGCTCGTCGTGATGTTCGGCGTGGTCGCCCCGCTGCTGGCACCGCTCGTCGACATCTTCCTGCTGTACGGCGTGTTCTTCGCGGACGCCCGGCTGACCCTCACCAGCTTCGGCGGCTTCCTGATGATCCAGGCCGTGCTGTCCTGGTACGCCTTCCGGCTCGACCGCGAGAAGCCCTGGCACCTGATCAGCCTGCCGACCCAGCAGCTGGTCTACCGGCAGCTGATGTACATCGTCCTGCTGCAGTCCGCGATCACCGCGGTGACCGGTGGCCGCCTGCGCTGGCAGAAGCTCCGCCGCACCGGCGAGGTCGCCGTACCCGTGGAGGCGTGACCGCGAGCACGCCCTTCGGCTGGTCCGGCGGCCGCCGGGCCGCGGGCCGCTGTGCAGCCTGTCGTCCCGTTCGAGCAGATCGGGGGCCGGAACGTGGACGCTGACCAAGGGCATGCCGGGGTTGAACTCCCCGAGGGATCCTGGTGGGACTGGGACGTCGTCGCCTGGGACCCGGGGCAGTTCCGGCTCGCCGCGGACTACGACCTCACCTACCACCACGGTCTGGAGCTGGTCTTCGGCGACCCGCTCTACGTCAGCTGCCCGGCGACGTTCCAGGATCCCGTCTTCCGCGCTCCCACGTCCGAGGAACTGGCGACGGTCACCGGCCTGCTCGGTGAACGACCGCCCGTGTTCGTCGCCTTCGAAGCGGACGCCGGCGGGCCGGACCCGGTCTCCTGCCTCGTCGCCGCGGACCGCCTGGACATCGTCCGGGAGAACGTCCTGCGGTACTGGCGTGACGACGCGGCTCCAGGCCAGCGGTTCGCTTCCTGGGTACGGCCGCCGGAGCAGTGACGGGCCGGATCACGGCCCGGGCATGCCCGGACTCGCGGAGCTGTCCACGGCCCGGACCCGGAGCTCACCGCTCCAGCCTTCGCAGCGGACGCCACCCGAGGAGAAGTCCAGCTCCAGCGCCACACGTCCCGTCCTCGGCTCCCACTCCTCCCTGACCCCGAGAACGGCGTCCCCGATGTGGCACGCGAACGGGGTCTCCTCCTGCGTGGGCCACACGTCGATTCGCCCCCACTCGCCCATGTCGTAGCCCTCGTACGGCTCCGACGCCTCGACCACCAGGCACCAGTCCGTTCCGCTCATGAGGTGGGTGGACACCCCGTGATCATCGATCAGCCAGAGGTCGACCGGGGTGCCGTCCCTCCTGCCTCCGTAGACGTGCCACGAGGCCACGAGGCGGACCAGCCGCCGACCGATCAGGGACGCCGGTTCGATCCCGGCCCCGTGGGCACGGCATACAGGGTGCAAGGGCTCCACGCCAGGACGGTACCTCGTCGCTCATCGCAGCTCACCTGCATAACGGGACGGCCCTTGGACGCCGCTTCTCCGGCGGCCGAACCCGAGGTGACCTCGTCAGCGCGCCATACGTCAGAGGACGAGTCGGCACGGGCCTCGGCTTCCTGGCGGGCGTCGTCCTCCCGGCTCTCCTTGTCGGGCGACGTGCCGACCACTGCAGCGTCCTCGCCGGGTCCGTCCGCTCCGTCGAGCAGGAGGGCGGCGACCGCCCGCGGGGCCTCGCGCATCGCGTTGTGGGCGGTCGGCAGGTCGTGGACGGTCCATGCCGGGTCGGTGAGCAGCCGGGCGCGCTGGTCGGCGAACGGTGTGCGGTCCTCCCATCCCGAGCAGTAGACGAATTCGCGGCGGGGGACGTCGGCGTGAGCGCCGGTGAGGCGGACCGTCTGCAGGAGGGCGGCGAGCGGGTGGGGGCGGCGGCGGGGGTCGCCGTCCGGCCGCCACGGGGGTTGGACGGCGTAGCCGGTGGTGGCGGCGCCGGCGACGAACGACTGCCGGTAGCCCTCGTTCATGAGGGACCAGCACGAGTCGCCGTCGCGCGGCACGCAGGCGTCCAGGTACACCAGCCGGGAGACCCGGCCGCCGGCGCGGTCGGCGGCGGCGGTGATCACCATGCCGCCGTAGCTGTGGCCGACCAGCGTCACGTCGTCGAGGTGGGCGCGTTCCAGCCGGCGCAGTACGTCGTCGGTGTGGGTGTCGAGGTTGGCGGTGGCGATCGTGGCGGGGTCGTCGTGGGGGTGCAGGCCGGTCAGGGTCAGGGGGTGGACGGTGTGGCCGGCCCGTTCCAGCAGCGGGACCACCGCCTCGAACGCCCAGGAGCCGTGCCAGCCGCCGGGTACGAGAACGAACGTCGCCATGGGGGCTTCCCCTCTCTGCTCGGCGGTGGCACCGGGGGCACCGCTCATGACGGGAAGTCTCGTCCGCGCGCGTCGTGGCGTGCCATCGATACGATGCCGTCCGATGCCCGTTCGCCGCCAAGCCCGCCCGGACGCCGGCGCCACGTCACTGACGTGGCCCTCCGGCGGTCGTCACCTGTGGCCCTCGGGCGGCGGCAGCGGAGCGCAGGCGCACGCCCGCGGGCACCTGGTGTACGCGGCCCGTGGTGTCCTGGTGCTGCACACCGAGAGCGGGACGTCGATCGTTCCGGCCAACCGCGTCGCGTGGACGCCGGCCGGGTCCACGCACCGGCACCGCGCCCACGGGGAGACGGACATGCGGATCGTCTTCCTGTCGCCGTCCCTGGCCCGGCTGCTGCCCGGGCGTCCGGCGGTGTTCCGCGTCTCCGGGCTGGCGCGGGAGGTCCTGCTCGCCCTGACCGGCCCGCGCGGCGGCGGCCACGACGACGAAGACGGAGCGGGCGCCGGTGTCGACGGGGGCGACGGCGGTGGGGCGGTGCCCGGGTACGGCCGCGCCGCAAGTGGACGCCTGCTGCGGGTGCTGGTCGAGGAGCTGCGTGAGGCCGACGAGCAGCCGCTGCACCTGCCGCACCCGCGCGACGACCGGCTGCGGGCGATCGAGCAGATCCTGACCCGGACGCCGGACGACACCACCACACTGGCCGGGCTCGGCCGGCAGGTCGGGGCCAGCGCCCGTACCCTCAGCAGGCTGCTGCGCGACGAACTCGGCATGACCTTCTACGAGTGGCGCACGCTGGTGCGGGTGCACCACGCGCTCGTCCTGCTCGCCGAGGGCCACGACGCCACGTACACCGCCCACGCCTGCGGCTGGGCCAACCCCAGTGGCTTCATCGCGGCGTTCACCGACCTCGTCGGCACGACCCCGGGCCGCTACCGGGCCGGCGGCTGACGCGGGGCCGGGTCCGGTCGTTTCCCGCGGATCATCGGGCGGTGCGGTCCCCGGGCGGGCGGCCGCGCTGCGTGGCGGCCCCGGCCGGGTCGGCGGTGGCGGTGGCGGTGTCGCACCTGCCGGCGGCCCCTGCCTGCGGTCCCTGCCGGCGGCCCCGGTCAGGCGGGGCGCAGGAAGACCTCGTCGGTGTAGCACCAGGCCCAGTCCTCGCCGGGTTCGAGCGAGCGGGCGACGTGGTGTCCGCCGTGGGCACGGGCGTGCCGGTGGGCGTGCTGCCCGGACGAGCTGTCGCAGCACCCGACGTGCCCACAGCTCAGGCAGGCCCGCAGGTGGACCCAGGTACGGCCGGCCCGCAGGCAGTCCTCGCAGCCGGGGGTCGTCCCCGCGGACACCTCTCGAAGCCCGTCCAGATGCCCGCAGGTCCGCTGGACGACCAGGCCCGGATCCACCGCGACGCGCCATTCATGCCGCTCGTTCACGGCACCCACATTACGCACCGCCCCCCACCGCGACCCGACGACCGGCACCGGCCGCGCCGCGGCGCAGCGCGGATCGTGATGCTCGAGCGACCCGGGACCGGGCATCACCAGCCCCACCGGACTCCCGGCCCTGTGTGCAGCGCGTCGAGCGGGAGAAGAACGAGGGCCGGAGTGGTCCTCACCGAGAACCCGGCAGCTCTGAGCACCGACTACGCCCAGGCCGGTGCGGTGCTCGCCTCCTGCCGCGTGCTGGTCTTCCCGACGGACCCGCCCGCTGCCGTGTGAACGCTCCCGGGCCGGCGTTCTCGACACGCGCCGGGGCTGCTGCCGGGCGTCGCCGGGGCGCCGACCGCGGCGCAGCGTGGTAATCAGTGACACCTGGGTGCCGTCGCGGCGAGGAGTGCGCCGGTTCCCCGGGTCCGGCCGTCCGGCTGGGACGAACCCTCTTCGGGAGTGGGCATGGGCCTCATCCACATCGAACTGTTCGCGACCCTCGACCTCGTCGGGCAGGCGCCCGGCGGGCCCGACGAGGATCCGGTGGGCTTCCCGTTCGGCGGCTGGCAGGCGCCGTTGATGGACGAGGTCGCCGGGGCGCAGGTCGGTGCCGCGTACGAGGGCACGGACGCCCTCCTGCTCGGCCGGCGGACGTACGACATCTTCGCCGCGTACTGGCCGCATCAGGAGGGCGGCGCGGACGACGGGATCGCCACGCTGTTCAACCGCGTCCCGAAGTACGTGGCCTCCCGTGGCAATCCCGATCTCTCGTGGGCCGGGTCCACCCGGCTCGGGCCGGATCTGGCCGGCGCGGTGCGCGAGGTCCGCGACCGGCACGAGCACGTGAAGGTCGTGGGGAGCCTGAACCTGGTGCAGACCCTCCTCCGCGAGAAGCTCTTCGACCGTCTCGACCTGTGGGTGCATCCCATCGTGCTGGGCGTCGGGAAGAAGGTGTTCGACGGGGGCGCGGTGCCGACGAACCTCACGCTCCTCCAGCCTCCGACAGCCGGTCCGAGGGGCACGGTGTACCTGCGCTACGGGCTCGCCGACGGCACGCCCGCGACGGGCGACATGAGCGCGCCGGATCGCGGTGCGGGTCGCGACGGCTGAGGGGGGCAACAGGCCTCCCCCACCGGCCGCGGGGCGGGGCCGCACGTTCTCCGTACTGTCCGGACCGGCCTTCGCGGTCAGGAGCCGGGGGTCCAGGCGTTGTGCAGTTCGACGACGTCCTGCGGCGCGCCGGTGACCGGGATGCCGGCCTTCTCCAGGAGCGGCATCACCACCGCGGCGAACTTCTCCATCGCCTCCCGGCTCTCCCAGACGTCGTACACCTCCAGCGCCTGGTCGCGGACGAACGCGGCGTGCGACAGGCACCCCTCGAACGGGTTCCCGGGCAGCGCGTGCAGCGCCGCGTTCAGTGCGTCGTACTGTTCCGCCGTGACGCCCGGCATCCGGCCGTGGACGAGAACCGCCATCACAACCTCCTCTGGAAACGGGCCCGCCCCTGCTCGCCGCCACTCGTGCGGCCGTTCCAATCTCCGGCCGGCACACGGTCGGCGCAACCGCCCGGGGGCGGGCCCCGCGGGCGACCCGGGGGTGTGCGGTTCCCGGGACGGTCGTGTCGGCCGCGGGCCGTATCGTTGCGGTGATCATCATCGGATCGCACACACGGGGGCTCGCATGACCGTTCACCGGCCGGGACTGCCGGAGGACCTTCCGCCGGCGGAGAAGCTGTGGGCGCGCTGGGCGCTGCTCGCCGCCCTCGAGGCGACCACCGAGCACGAGGAGCGCCCGCCGCGCCACCGGACGGGCCGGTGGCTCGACGACGAGGGCCTCCACTGGGACGACTGCGGCTGCACCTGGTGGGTCATGTCCGCGCAGGGCGACGGGCGGTTCGTGCTGTACGGCGAGGACGAGGCGAGCGACGTCAAGTGGTACGAGCCGGCGATCGACGTGCTGGCGGGCGGCCCGGACTGGCTGCCGTACGAGGAACTGCGGGACCGCCTCGAAGGGTGCGAGATCGGCTGCGTCTACTGGTACGAGAACGGTGCCTGGGCGCGGGCGCCGTACCCGGACGACCTCGGCGACGACGGCCTGGACTGCGGCATGGGCGACTTCATCGACCGCGGCGAGGTGCTGGGCGAACTGGCGAACCGTCTGGACGGCACGGTCGACGGGCCGAGCGCGGACAGCCTGCTGGCCGACGCGGAGGCGTACCGGCTGGCGCCGCACGGGCTGCTGGAGCGGCTGGGCGCGACCAACCGCCACGACGATCCGCTGGACCGGCCGGCCCTCGTCCGGGTGCTGGCCCGTGCCGGTCTGACGGGCGGGTTCGCGGGGGCGGACGCACGCTGACGAGCCGCTCGGGCCGGCCCCGAGCCGTCTCCCGCCCGTGGGCCGCGTCAGCCGCCGAGCGGCACGGCCTGCGGGAACCGGAACAGTCCGGTCGGGTCGTACGTGCGCTTGACGCTCCGCAGCCGGGCCGCGTTCGCCCCGTAGTAGGCCTGCTCCCAGCCGTCCAGGCGGGGGTCGACGTAGTTCTGGTAGGCCTGCCCGCTCGCGTAGGGACGCATCGCCGTCCACACGCCGTCCAGCCAGCTCCAGGAACGGTCGGCGTCGGTGCCGCCGGTCGCCCCCGGCGGGAAGTCGGCGGTGTACTGCGCGGTGAAGAGGCCGTCGCGGTGGACGAAGGCGGTGTCGCCCGCACCCACCCGGTTGATCGCGCCGCCCAGGGCGTCGAACGCCACCCCGGCGCTGCCGCCCTGCGGGCCGGTGCGCGGGTAGCGTTCGACCGCGGCGACCAGGGCCCGGGCGCCGGCGTCGTCGATCGGCCGGGTGAAGACGTCGGACTTGGCGCCGTACGACTCCCGGGGCACCCGCCCGGCCGGGTCCTGGCCGGGCAGGCTGCCCGGCAGGTGCGAGGCGGCCTGCGAGTACCCGGAGACTCCGCCCATCGCCTGCATGGTCGCCAGGTAGGACGCCGCGTGCAGCTTCGGCGCAGTCGGGGCGACCGTCAACCGGTCGATCAGGTCGGCGAGTTCGCCCTTCGGGCCGAGGTAGGTGACGGTGCTGCCCAGTTGGGTCCGGCCGTCCGCCCACACCAGCAGGTGCAGGTCCGCCCAGAGTGCGTCCGGCGCGGTGGGCGCCCAGGCCTGCCAGGCGGCGATGACGGCCACCGCCTTGGACCACGGCCAGCTCAGGAAGGCGTACGAGCAGTCCGCGGCGGGGTGCGTGCGGAAGGAGAACGAGGTGACGATCCCGAAGTTGCCGCCGCCCCCGCCGCGCAGCGCCCAGAAGAGATCGGGCTCGGACGAGGCGTCGGCCGTCCGGATCCGGCCGTCGGCCGTCACCACCTCCGCCGCGGTGAGGCTGTCGCAGGTCAGTCCGTAGGCCCGGCCCGTGACGCCGATCCCGCCGCCGAGCGTGAGGCCCGCGACCCCGACCGTCGGGCAGCTCCCGGCGGGCACCGTGACCCCGGCGGCGGCCAGCCCGGTGTACACGTCGATGAGCCGTGCCCCGGCGCCGACCCGTGCCCCGGCCGCGTCCCCCGACACCCCGGCCAGCCGGCTCACGTCGATCACCAGCCCGCTCCCGGAGGACCAGCCGGCGTAGCTGTGCCCGCCGCTGCGCGCGGCCACCGGCAGCCCGTACCGGCGTGCGAAGGCCAGGCAGGCGGCCACGTCCTCGGCGTGGCCCGGGTAGGCGACGCCCTGGGGCCGGAGCGTGTCGTACTGCGGCTGGAACAGCCGGCCGGCCGCGGCGTAGCGCGCGTCGCCGGGGCGGATCAGCTGCCCGTCCAGGTCCTGGGCCAGCCCCGCCCAGTCGGCGGGCTTCGGCGAGCCGGGGGACGGGGACGGCGACGCGCTCACGGGGGTCGACGGCGCGGCCCCGGTCGAGCCCGTCGCCCGCGGCGAGCCCTGCGACCCCGCCCCGCCGCCCGAACACCCGGCGAGGCCGGCCGTACCGGCCGCACCCAGCACGCCGGCCGCCAGGACGGCCCGGCGGGAGACGGTCCGCTCCGCCATGTGCCGACTCCCCTCTCTCGATCTCGGGTCTTCGCCGTGAGGTGCCCGCCGACGCCGTCGGCCACCACCGGTGCGGCGCCGCACGAAACCGTTCAGGCCTCGGGATCGGCGACGGCCGCGGCCCGCAGCAGCGTCACTTCCGCCTCCAGTTCGGCGACCCGCGCCTCCAGCCGGCTCACGTCCCGCAGGGCGTCCCGGCGCCCCTCCTTGTTGCGCTTGGCCACATCGCTCAGGGTGTCCACCCGGTCCGCGAAGGCATCGCGTTCGTCGGCGATCGGCTGCACGACCTGGACCGCGACCACCTCGGCGATCCAGTTCACCCACGCCGCGATGTGCCGCTCCCCCTCCGAGTCCCGGAGCACGGCACCGTGCAGCCCCGTGACCATGGCCGGGCCGATGGCCTCGGCGATGCGCGCCTGCGGACCGAGCGGCTCGGACACACCTGCTCCTGACGGTGGGAGGGACGGACGGCCACCGGAAGGCGACTCGCCACAGATTCTCCCACGCACCGCGCCTCCCCCCTCCTCTGCCCGCCTCTGCCCGCCTCCGCCCGGTGGCCCGCGCACGTCCGGCGCTGCCGCCCCCGTGACTCCCCTCCCGCCGAGCCGGGGGAACGGCGGTGGAGCCGGCCGCGCCGACGACCCGTCCTGCGCGGCGGGGCGCCGGGCCGGGGGGACGGAAAAGCGGGCGTCCGGTCCGTGGACCGGACGCCCCTGGCCGGGTGCGGGTTACCGGGCGGTGGGGAGCTTGACGGTGAGGCTGGTGGGGACGCTGACCACGTCGTTGAGGCTGAGCTTGCCCTGGCCGAAGTCGGCGGCGGTCAGCGCCTTCTTGCCGCCGTCGTTGACGCACTGCCAGACCGTGGCGCTGTCGGGCGACAGGAGCAGGGTGCCGTTGCTCGGCGCGGTCCTGGCCGCGGCGGCGGCTTCCCAGGCACCGGGGACGGGGGTCAGCGGACGCTTGTCGTAGCCCAGGCCGGTGTAGTCGGCGTAGCTGAGGGGGACGGCCATGCCGCCGGCCATCACGTACACGCTCGGGTCGGCGCCGGAGGCGTTCTTGACGACGGTGCCGTCGGCCACCGGGCGGGCGACCGCGGTGGCGAGCCAGGCGCCGGGGACGCCCATCAGGGTGTGGGTGTCGTAGCCGTCGGCGGTCCACTCGTCGGCGGAGATGTGCAGGGCGGCGCCGGCGGCCATGACGTAGCGGCTCGCGTCGGTGCCGGACTGGTCCATCAGGACGGTGCCGTTCGACGGCGTCCTCACCGAGGCGGCCTTGAGCCAGTCGGTCGGGACGCCCATCAGGGTGCGGGTGTTGTAGCCGTCGGCGGTCCACTCGGCGCCGGAGATGTGCAGGGCGGCGCCGTCGACCATGACGTAGCGGCTCGCGTCGGTGCCGGACTGGCCCATCACCACCAGGCCGCTGGGCAGTCCGCTCGCGGCGGCGGCGGCGAGCCAGGAGGAGGGGACGCCCATGTCCGGCCGGGTGTTGTAGCCGTCCGCCGTCCAGTCGGCGGCGGAGATCGGCAGGGCCGCGCCGGCCACCGCCACGTAGCGGGAGGCGCCGCCCGCCTGGTCGTGGACGACCGTGCCCGCCGGCGGTGTGGTGGGCAGGGCGTTGAACGCCGCGTCGTCCACCAGCACGATCCGGCTCAGGTCGTAGCCGTCCGGGCCGACGTCCGAGCCGGCCACCGGCAGGCCGGCCCCGCCGATCATCACCTTGACCGAGGGTCCGCCGGGCGACTTGACGAGCGTGCCGCTCGGCAACGAGGACGGGGTGGGGTAGGAGGTCGTGGCCGGGTACGGGTCGGCGTGGTCGCCGCCCAGGCCGGCCAGCGGACCGCAGTGGGGCCAGGCGCCCTCGCCCTGCGAGGCGAGGACCTTCTCGGCGATCAGGATCTGCTGCTGCTTGGTGGCGCGGTTGGCGTACTGCGCGTACTGGCTGCCGCCGTAGCCGAGCCAGGTGCTCTGGGAGAACTGGAGGCCCCCGTAGTAGAGGCCGTTCGCCGAGACGATCGACCAGTTGCCGCCGCTCTCGCACTGGGCGACCCGGTCCCACGTGGACACCGAGGCGGCGGAGGCGTGCCCGCCGAGTGCGAGCGGGGCGGTGAGGGCGAGCAGCGCGGTGGCGGTGAGGGCGCGTACGGACTTCTTGCGGGCACTGGCGGTCATGACGGGTTCCCCCCTGGAACGGAGCGGGTCGAGGTCGGGCGGGGCGGTGCGCGGGGCAGCCCGGGCGGGCCGGGCCGCCCCGTGGGCACGGTGCTGGTGCGGTGCTCGTGCTGGCGCGGGCGCGGTGCGGGCGCGGGGTTACTGGGTGACGGTGGGGAGCTTGGTGGTGAGTGCGGTCGGGACCTTGACCACGTCGGTGGCGTTGTAGGAGCCCGCGGTGGCGGCCTTCTTGCTGCCGCCGTTGACGACCTGCCAGACCGTGGTGCTGTCGGACGACTGCAGCAGGGTGCCGTCGCTCGGGGCGGCCTTGGCGGCGGCCGAGGCCTCCCAGGTGCCGGGGACCGGCCGCAGCGGCTGCTTGTCGTAGCCGAAGCCGGTGAAGTCCGCGTAGCCGAGCGGGACGGCCATGCCGCCGGCCATCACGTAGACGGACGGGTCGGCGCCGGAGACGTTCTTGATCACGGTGCCGTTCTTCAGCGGACGACCCACCGCGCCGGCCTCCCAGGTCTCCGGGACGCCGACCACCGGCTGGTTGGCGTAGGAGGTGGTGAACTCGGCGTTGGTCAGCGGCAGGGCGGAGTTGTTGACCATCACGTACACGCTCGGGTCGGCGCCTGCCTGGCCCTTGATCAGGGTGCCGTCCGCGACGGTGGAGTCGACCGCGCCGGCCAGCCAGCCACCGGGGACGCCCATGAGCGACTGCCCGTTGTAGCCGTCGGCGGTCCACTCGTCGGCGGAGATGTGCACGGCCGCACCGGCCACCATGACGTAGCGGTTGGCGTCGGTGCCGGACTGGTCCATCAGGACGGTGCCGGTCGGCGGGGTCTTCGTGGCGGCCTGGGCGAGCCAGGTGCCGGGGACGCCCATGAGGGGCTGGGTGTTGTAGCCGTCGGCGGTCCACTCGGAGGCGGAGATGTGCAGGGCGGCGCCGCCGATCATCACGTAGCGGCTCGCGTCGGTACCGGCCTGGTCCATCACCACCATGCCGGCCGGCAGGGTGGCCTTCAGGGCGTTGTTCAGCCAGGAGGTGGGCACGCCCATGTCCGCGACGGTGTTGTAGCCGTCGGCGGTCCACTCCGCGCCGGTGATCGGCAGCGCGGCGCCGCCGACGATGACGTAGCGGCTGTTGCCGCCGGCCTGGTCGTGGACCACGCTGCCGGACTGGAGCGAACTGGGCAGGGCCCAGAACTTGGCGTCGTCGACGGTGACGACCCGGCTCAGGTCGTAGCCGTCCGGGCCGACGTCCGATCCGGCGACGGCCAGGCCCGCCCCGTTGATGATCAGCTTGACCGTCGGGTTGCCCGGCGACTTCACCAGGGTGCCGGTGGGAAGGGTCGCCGGGTCCGGGTAGCCCTGGGGCTCCGACGAGTCGACGATCTTGTTGTAGCGCAGGCCGTAGTAGCCCAGGCTCTTCAGGTACGAACGCGAGTAGGTGGTGTAGCGGGTCGGGTAGTCCGTGCCCGACTCGGTGAAGACATTGGCGTTGGTGTGGCTGCCGTCCGTCCAGCCGGCGAACAGGACGACGTGCGTGGCGCTGTTGATCGCGTCCCCGGGCTTGAGGTCATCGAGGCTGGCCAGCCGGGTCGAGACGGAGGGGAGGCTGTCGGTGGTCAGGCTGCTCGTCAGCTGCCACGCCATCGAGACGAGCCCGGAGCAGTCCTCGCGGTAGCGGCCGCCGGTCGCGCTGTCGGCCCACCAGCCGTACGGGGACTGGAGGCCGTGCGGGCTGTACGGGACGAGGTTGTTGACCCAGTCCTGGGCGCGCTGGATCGCCTGGGAGCGGGTGACCGGGCCGCCCGGCGCGGCGCCGCCGCCGAGCGTGCCGGTGGACGTCACCGACTGGTAGCCGGACACCACGGTGTCGGCGTGGGCGGGCAGGACGACCAGGGCCGCGGAGGCGAGGCCGGCGGAGAGCACAGTGGCGACAGCGGCGACGGCGGTGCGCTTGCGAACGGACATGAGGGATTCCCATCGAGGTTGATCCGACGAATGGTCGGAGGAGTGAACTGACTGGGCATGGCCCGGTCCGGGGCGCGGACGGCTGCCCTGCAGGAGCAGCCGGGACGTGGGACGAGGGCATGCCGGACGCGTTGGGCGCGCTGGGCGCACGGGATCCGTGGTACGGGGAAGGCGGTCCGTGAGTGCGGTGCACATCCGGTGCGCGAAACTCCGACCGGCCGGAGCAGCCGCGCTACGAGGAACAGCGCTCACCCGGGGAGACGGCGGCGTGCGGGATGTGACGGTGTGCGGCGGCCGAGCGGTCATGCGCTCCGGACAGCCGGACGCCTCGGCGTCAGGGTGTCAGAGCGTCAGGGCGCCCTGGTGATCGGATGCGCGGGTGCTCCGGCGGTGACGCCTTCCGGACGGTCAGCCGCTGCGGTCGTCGCGGACCGTGGCGGTGTCATCGGCTGCGCCGCTGTCGGGAGCCGGGGAGCTGTCGGGGGCCAGGTAGCGGCTGCGCAGCAGGGGCGAGGCCCGGTGGCAGCGGGCGAGCAGGGCACCCGCTCGCTGAACGGCACCCGGCGCCTCGGGGTCGGACGGAGTGCGGGTGAGGAGGTAGAGCAGGAGGTCGATGCGGTCGTCCTCACTGCGGGCCGACGCGTGTTCGAGACCGTCCACGGGCCGGGCGTGGGCCCACAGGGCCCCGACGACCTCGGCCGCTTCCCCCGCCCGGGCGGGTTCGGGCCGCCTGCGCTTCAGGCTGGCGTAGACGATGTCCATGCCTCCGTCACCCCCAGGTGAGGTTGTCGGACGAGGACGCGGTGGCGGACGGGGCGGTGACCGACGGGGTGACCGAGTCCTGGACGGCGGTGGCGGTGGGCGCGGAGAGGACGACGGTGCCCAGCGCGAGGGCGGCGACCGCGGTGGCCTGGGCGATACGGGTGCGGATCATGGCGGCACTCCTTGTGGTGACGTGACGGACGGGTCGCTCTTCACCGGTCGTGCGTCCCGCGGTTGACGCTCCGTCCGGCTTGCCGTCCGGGACTGTCTCCCTGCCGGCGATCAATAGCTTCGCCCAGGCCGGAACCCCCGGAAAGGGTTTCCGGCTGTCGCCAACTCGCCTGGCGAGATACCGACATTAGATAATGTCCATGACAATACAGTCGGCAGGTACCGAGCCTGCAGGTGGAAGGGCCGACCGCGCGGCGCACGGGCGGGACACTCCCCCGGCGACAAGCGGCAGTTGCACCTGCCCGCCGCTCGGCGGGCCGTGCTCAGCGCGCGCGGAGGCCGTTCAGGAGCCACTCGACGCGTGCGGTGGTGTCGTCCGGGTCGAGGGGGTCGGTCCCGAGCAGGAGGCGGTAGTAGACCGGGCCGAAGAGGAGTTCGACCATGGTGCGGGTGGGGACGTCGGCGCGCAGTTCGCCGGCCGCGACGGCCTTGTCGAGACGGTCCTGCCAGCTCTTGTTGCGCGGTTCGAGGAACTCGGTGAGCAGGTCGCCGGCGAGACGGGCATCGCCCTGGGCGTCGGCGACCAGGCCGCGCCAGATCGTCCCGAGGTCGGTGCCCAGGGCCTCGATGACCCCCTGGGCCGCGGCGACCATGTCGGCGACGACGTCGCCGGTGTCCGGGACCCCGGAGAACGGTCCGGTGCGGTCGTTGAGGGCTTCGAGGACGACGGCCGCCTTGCTGGGCCACCAGCGGTAGATGGTCTGCTTGCCGACCCCCGCCGCCGCGGCGATGGCCTCGACGGTGACCTTGGCGTAGCCGTCGCGGGCGGCCAGTTCGAGAGCGGCGTCGAGGATGGCGCGGTGGGAGCGGGGGTTGCGCAGATCCGGATTCGGTACGGGGGCCATGACCACGGATTCTTTCACGAGACGGTCCGCCCCGTCTTGACGCGGTCGACCCCGTTCGACCAGCATGTGCGAAGCGAAACGAGACGTATCGACTCGTCGCTCTGATCAAGTGAATCGGTGCAGCTGGGGGGCTCACATCGTGCTGGAGACTGTCGGCCTGACCGCCGTGGCGGGCGCCGTGTACGAGGCCATGCTCGACCAGCCCGGCATGGGCGTCGACCAACTGGCCGCGGCCTGCGACCTGAGTCCCGCCCAGGTCCACGACAGCCTCGACGAACTCGCCGCACTCATGCTGGTCCGCGGGTCCACCGAGCACCCCGGGCGGATGCGCGCCGTCAGCCCCGAGATCGGACTCGCGGACATGCTCGCCCGCCAGGAGGCCGAACTCGCCGCCCGCCAGGCCCAGCTGGCCGCCTCCCGCGCCGCGGTCACCCGGATGGTCGCCGACCGCGCCGAACACCGCACCGCCCACGGACAGCGCCTGCTCGGCATGGACGCCATCCAGACGCGGCTCGAACAGATGGGCCGCGACGCCCGGACCGAGGTCCTGGGCGTCCACCCCGGCTCCGCCATGCGGCCCGAGGACCTGGCCGCCGGACGGCCCGCCAACGCCGACGCCATAGCCCGCGGCGTCACCATCAAATCCCTCTACCAGGACGCCACCCGCAACGACCCCCACACCACCGCCTACGCCCACTGGCTCCTCAGCCTCGGCAGCGAGGTCCGCACCGCCCCCGTCCTCCCCCAGCGCCTGATCATCGTGGACCGCACCCAGGCCCTCGTCCCCGTCGACCCCACCGACACCCGCAAGGGCGCCCTCCACGTCACCGAGCCCGGCATCCTCACCGCCCTGCTCGACCTGTTCGACCAGGCCTGGCACACCGCCGTCCCCCTCGGCGCGACCCGCCCCACCGACCCCACCAGCGGCCTGACCGGCACCGAACGCGAACTCCTCCGCCTCCTCGCCGCCGGCCTCACCGACGACGCCGCCGGCCAGCGCCTCGGCATCTCCTCACGCACCGTCAGCCGCCACATGTCCTCCCTCATGGAACGCCTCAACGCCACCAGCCGCTTCGAAGCCGGCATCAAAGCCGCCCAGCACGGCTGGCTCTGACCCCGCACCCACCAGCGACCCGGGTCCCCGGGGGGCGCCCGGGCGCGGACCGGCGACCTCCGGCGAATCGGGCCGACGGACTCGGTCCCGCCCCGCACTGCTCGCGGGGCGGGACCGGCGCTCTGCCAGGACATCAGTCACCGAGTCGGCGGGTCGGCGAGTCGGCGAGTCGGCGCGCGGTGGTGCCCCGGGACGGCGGACCGGCGACGCGGCCGGACCGAGCGGTCGAACGCGGCGCTGCGACCGGACCACGGATACGCTTCGTACAGGATTCATCTCTCTGCGTGAGGAGCCGCCCGCCATGCCGTACTCGCCGCTGCTGATCAAGCCGATGAAGGAAGAACTGACGTCGATCGGGTTCAAGGAACTGCTGACCGCGGACGAGGTCGACGCCGCGATGGACGGCGCGAACACCGGCGTGACCCTGGTGGCCGTCAACAGCGTGAGCGGCTGCGCGGCGGGCATGGCCCGACCGGGGGTCCGCCTCGCCCTGGAGAGCGACGGGAAGCACCCGGACCGGCTCTTCACCGTCTTCGCCGAGCAGGACGTGGAGGCCACCGCGAAGATGCGCGGCTACTTCCCCGACATCCCGCCGTCCGACCCGTCGTTCGCCGTCTTCAAGGACGGCGAACTCGTCTACTTCGTCCCGCGCCACCGCATCGAAGGACGCAGCGCCCAGGCCGTGGCCGCCGACCTCACCGCCGTGTTCGACGAGTTCTGCCAGTAGTCCCGACCGGCCGCCACCGCTGAGAGGCCCCGCCCCGCACTGATCGCGGGACGGGGCCTCTCAGCGGCCGTTCAGGACACGGTCAAGCGCCGACCGGCCTGCGGGCCGCCACTCCGGCTTGCCGCCGGGCAGGCCGCGGTCCCCGCTCTGGCCCATCAGCATCAGGAAGAGGCTCTTCATCGCGGCCAGCCCGCGCGCCCGCCGCACCGCCGCCGCGTCCGCTCGCGCGTAGCCGTCGAAGAACCGTGCGGCGCCGCCGGCGGGGAGCAGCAGCCAGGCGGCCGCGAGGTCCCACGCCGGGTCGCCGGCGAAGAGGGCGCCGAAGTCGACGACGCCCGCCAGGGTGCCGTCCGCGACGACGACGTTCGCAGGATGGAGGTCGCCGTGCACCCACACCGGCGGGCCCTCCCACGCAGGGGCCGCGACCGCGTCGTCCCACACGGCCCGAACGTCGTCCTCGGGGACGGGGCCGAGGTCCACGGCCTGCAGGAAGTGCTCGAAGCCGTCCGTGCAGTCCTTGGGGTGAGCGCCGAAGTCCGAGGCCGTGGGCGCGTCGGCGGGGGCCTCCACGTGCAGGGCCTTGAGGAAGGCCGCCAGGGCGTCGGCCGCGTGGTCGCCGCGGGTGATGGAGCCGTGGTCCAGCGGCGTGCCCTCGACCCACGTCATGACGGTCCAGATCTTCGGGAACCGCTCGGACGGTGCACCGTCGCGCACCGGTGTCGGGATCGGAAGCGGCAGGCGCGAGGCCAGCACCGGCAGCCAGCGACGCTCCTTGAGCTGAAGCTCGGGCGAGTCGTCCATCCGCTGCATCCGGACGGTCAACCCGTCCCCGAGCCGCCACATCTGGTTGCCCCAGCCGCCCGCCACCTCACGGATCGGCAACTCGGCCAAGTCCGGATGCTGTTCCCGCAGCAGAGCGCGGACCAGATCCTCGCTGATCTCGATCTCGGATTCGACCACGAGCAGTCACAGTAGTCGAGCCGGGCGGAACGGGCCCGCCCTCCGGGAGATCCGGTTCCACCGACTCGGGCCCGGGTGGTCGCCGAGACCCTCCTTTCAGGGAATGTCCCAGGCGGGCGTGTTCTCGAAGACCTCGGCGTTGGGGATCTCCGCCGTCCTCAAGGGCCCGGTGAACCACGGTCGTTCAATGGTCGTGCCCATCACGCGCTCGGCCAGCAGGAACAGCTTCGGGCCCCAGAACTCGGTCGGATCGGTGACGTCGATCAGGCCGTCGCACCACGCGGGGTCCCAGCGCGTGTCACCTTCCCGTAGCGGCGTGACGGGCCCGTAGGCCTCCTCATGGACGACGAGGCCACCGTCGACGGCGTAGTGAACGGTGCTCCTGCCATGGACATCGAGGTGGATCCCGAAGCACCTCCCACCACGCGACAGGTCGCGCAGCACGCCGGGCACCGCTCCGGTCCATCCGACGAACTCCAGGGCGAAGACGACACCGCCGACCGTGCCCACGCCCACGTGGTCGCGGCGCTCGGGATACTCCGGTTGACGACCGTGGATTTCGTCGAGCGAAAGAGGTCCGGCAGCGTCCGGAGCGCCGCCGAACCTCCGTATCACCTCGTCCTCGGTGATCCCCTCGATGAGCGTGAGGACCGGATGGAAATCGTCCTCCTCAGCGGTCCAGCCGAACCGGTCCTCGTACACGGCCATGCCGCATGCATAGCAGTCGTTCCCGACAGCTCACGCGACCGCATCAGCGGGCCGTCCTTCATCGCCCGCCGCAGTGAAGAGCCGGACCCCGCCCGCACGCACGCGATGGTCTTTGCAGGTGGTTGTACGCTCAGCGGCCAAAGGCACGTAAGGGTTCGCCGGGTCAGTGGTAGGCGGCGTCCGTGTTCTTGGTCGGGCGTTCCTCGGGCGGCAGCGGCTTCAGCCCGGCCTTCGTCACCGCGACCGCGCGGGCCGCGTGGAACGCCTCGACCGGATCGCCCTGATCCGCCCAGACCTCGGCGCCGCACCAGCGGCCGATCAGCCGGAACTGCTCCACCGCCGCCTCGTACATCGCGGCCTCACCGAGGTAGTACGCCAGCAGCTGCCGCAGGCCGGGCAGCTTGTCGTTGTCGGCCGGCACCTCGGCCAGCGCGTCCGCCACCGCCCACAGCCGCTGCCGCGCCTCGGGACCGATCGGGAGCGCGGAGCGGCGCTCCCGGAGCTCCGACAGGGCATGCAGGTAGATGCCCGCGAGGGGGCTGCCGGCCGGCGCGCCGTCCATGGCGCGCTCGGCGAACTCCGTCATCTGCTTGTCGGAGCCGAACCACTTGGCGCACCAGTACTGCATGCCCTGCCAGTGGCCCTCGTAGTGGTGCGGGGCGCGGGCGACGAGCCCGGCCCACAGCGGCCGGAAGCGGTCCGGCTGGTACTGCGCGCCGCGTGCCGCCGTCACCATGACCACCCACGGACCGGGGTTCTCCGGCGCCAGTCGGGTCGCCCGCTGCGCCGCCTCGATCGCCGCGGGGAGCAGCGCCCGGAACTCCGCCATCCGCTCCGCCGGTACCTCGCGGGCGTACCCCGAGCCGCGCACCGCCCAGGCGCGGTGCACCATCAGGTCCGCCTCCAGGGTGGCCGCGTCGCAGTCGCCCGGGTCCGCGTCGCGCCACTTCGTCAGCCACGCGTCGTCCTCGCGGGCGATCGCCCGCAGCAGCTCGAAGCGGTTCCAGTGCTCGTCCCAGTCGGTGCCGGCCGCCTTGATGTACGCGGCGGCCGCCCGCCAGTCGCCGCCCCAGACGGTGTTCGCCAGCTCCTGCGACTCCTCGCGCGCCCGCTCGCTCTGCGGCGGGCCGGACCGGCGCGCGTCCAGCGCCTCACGCGGCACCAGGCCGTACGCGGCGGCGTCGAAGGACACCGGCGCCCGCCGGGCGGGGGCCGACGCCGCCGGGGAGGAACTGCCGCCGGAGCCGCTCCGCATGCTGCGGACCACGACGAAGATCAGGAAGATGACGAGCGGGGCGATGAAGTGTGTCACGCGCGGAGATGATCCCGACTCGAACAGCCGGCGGCAACTGCGTTTCCCGCCCGCCTCTGTGGCAGCCCCGCACCGTCGCGGCCGGGCTCGGCAGCTGCCCGCCGTAAGCCTTCGCCGGGAGGAGCGGAACCGAGCTCGACGCGGACGGCCACCGGTCCCACGCCGGGCCGGTCCACCGGCACGCGGAGCACGGCTGCATGGGCGGGGAGGGAGAGCACCGTCAGCGGCGGCTTCCGCGCGCAGTGCGGCCGGCCGCGGCCCGTCTCCGTTGCGCGGACGGCGTTCCCGTGGCGGGGCTGAGCCCGGCGGACGCCCTGTCGGTGGGCATGGCTACTGTTCCTCCCCTGATCAACCGTTCGAGGAGAGGGCGGAGCTGTGCGGCGCTGGGAGTTCGTCGAGGGTGGCTCGGACAAGTTCTGGGAGGCCGCGGTCGACGGTGTTGTGGTGACCGTGCGCTACGGCCGGTCCGGCACCGACGGGCGGGAGCAGAGCAAGGAGTTCCCGACCGCGGAGGCGGCGCAGGCGCACTTCGCCAAGACGGTCGCCGAGAAGGAGCGCAAGGGCTACCGCGAAGCCACCGCCGGTACGGCGCCCACCCCCGCGCAGCCGGTCGCGGCAACCCGAGCGGCCGCCGCCCCCGTCGCCCCGGACTCCCCCGCCCCCCAGGGCGCCCCCGCGACCACGACCGCGACCACGGACCTCCCGGACACCCCGGGCACGCCGGACGCCCCGCTCGACGAGGACACCTTCGTCCTGCCGGACGCCTGGCGGCGGATCCTGGTCCCCCGCCGCGGCGGCGTCGCCCGTGCGACGACCGCGCCGACGCGGAACGCACCGGCGAAGCTCAGCGCCCTGATCGCGGAGCAGGCGGAGTGGGTGGAGCAGGCGCTCGCCTCCTCGCACAGCGATGCCGACCTGGTCGCGGCCGCCCGCACGCACCTGGGAGGTGTCACCGACGCGCGGGGTGCCGCGGTGGTGGCGGCGCTGGTCGCCGACTCCCCGGAGGGCTACCGCCGGGCGGTGGACGGCTGGGTGGTGGAGCACGGCCTGCCGTTCGCGGCCCGGGCGGTGGTCGAGCTGCTGGAGGTCTACGTGACCTCGGACTCGTCCAACTCGCGCCGGTTCAATCCGCGGGTAGGGACGGCCAAGCACCGGCACCGGGCGTCGGTGGCGCACCGCCCGGCCGTGGACCGCGTCCGTGCCCTGCTGGCGGTCTGCGACGAGGAGACCCACGCCGCCGTGGTCGAGGCCCTGGCCGGCTGCCGGCGGAACCTGCCGCGCCTGGTGGCGGCGGTGTACCTGGTGCCGTCCGAGACGGCCTGGGCCGAGGAGTGCGTCCGCGCGTCCGCGGGGCTCGACACGGCCGCGTGGTCGATGCTGCTCTGCTCGCTCTCCTCGGCCGAGCCGCTCGAAGAGCTGGACCGCCTGCCGGGCCTCGGCTGGGACGGCTGGTCGGCGGAGGTCATCGCCACCGTCGCGGAGGGGCTCGGCGGTGGCGCCGCGCCGCTGCTGCTGCACGCCCTGGCGCACGACTACCTCTACAGCGACCGGCGCAAGCAACTGCTGGCCGCACTCGCCGAGCTGCCGTCCGACGACGCCTTCCGCGGCCTGCTGACCCATCAGGGAGACGACAAGGCGGCCCGCGGGGCCCTGGTGGCGTCGGTCCGCCGCTACCCGCGCCGGGCCGTCCGGCTGCTCTCCGAGGCCGCGGCGACGTCCGCCGATCCGGCCGCCCGGCAGCTCGCCGGCCAGCTCCTCACCGCGCACGTCGCCGCCCACCGTGCGATCGCGCTGGAGCTGCTGCCGGAGCTGACGCCGGAGCAGGCCGCCGTGGTGCAGCCGCTCACCGAGGTGGCCGACCGGGTGCCGGACGTCCCGGTCGCCTCGCTGCCCGAGCTGTTCACCAGCCCGCCGTGGACCCGGCCGCGTTCCACCGCCAAGCCGCGCGTACTGAGCGGCCTCACTGCGCCGGACGGACCGCACGCGCCGGACGGACCGCACGCGCCGGACGCGACAGGCGGGCCGCAGCTGCGCTGGCTGCCGGGCGAGCAGGACGCCTGGGCGATCTCCGAGTCCTGGTACGCGCGCTGGTCGGACGGCGACTGGCAGCGGATCGCCGACACGATGCGGGCCGTGGCCGAGCGGCCCGGCGACCCCCGGCACCACTCAAACCGGCACGAGGAGCTGGGGCTGTTCGCGTACGGCGACGAGGAACTGGGCCGTCCGCTGATCGCGGGGTGGCGCGGCGGCGAGCACATCTGGGACGCCGTCGGCGCGCTGCGCCGGGTCGCCGCCCGCTTCGGGACGGACGCGCTGGAGCCGATGCTGGCCGCCGCGCAGCACAACCCGGCCGCCCACGCGTCGCTGCTGCTGCCGTACCTGGACGGCCGGGTGGCCGCGACCATGGCGGACTGGCTGG
>NZ_BAAALD010000035.1:61330-73966 GCF_039528095.1 Kitasatospora arboriphila | reverse complement strand
CCGTCCCACTGCCCGCACCCGCCGTCCGCGCCCGGCCCCTGCTGGTCGACCTCGGCCCGGCCGTGCCCGGCCTCACCGCCTTCGTCACGCCGACCGCCGACCTCTACCGCGTCGACACCGCCCTCACCCTGCCCGCGATCGACCCGCGGGACTGGTCGCTGCGGATCCACGGCCTGGTCGACCACCCCGTCGTCCTCAGCTTCGACGACCTGCTGCGCCAGCCGCTGGAAGAGCTCGACCTCACGCTGACCTGCGTCTCCAACGAGGTCGGCGGCCGGTACGCGGGCACCGCCCGGTGGCTCGGCGCGCCGCTGCCCGCGCTGCTGCGCCGGGCCGGGGTCCGGCCCGGGGCGGACCAGCTGGTCGGCCGGTCCCGGGACGGCATGACGATCGGCACCCCGCTGGAATCCGTCCTGGACGGCCGCCGGGCGCTGCTCGCCGTGGCGGTGAACGGGGAGCCGCTGCCGGTCGCGCACGGCTTCCCCTGCCGGAGCCTGGTGCCCGGCCTCTACGGCTACACCTCCGCCACCAAGTGGCTGGTCGAGCTGGAGGTCACCCGCTTCGCCGCCTTCGACCCGTACTGGGTCAGGCGGGGCTGGGACCGCACCGGCGAGGTGCGGACCGCCTCACGGATCGAGGTGCCCGCGCCGTTCGCCCGCGTCCCGGCCGGCGACGTCGACCTCGCCGGGACGGCCTGGGCCACCCACCGCGGCGTCGACGCCGTGGAGGTCCGCGTCGACGGCGGCCCCTGGCAGCAGGCCGGGCTCGCCGCCGACGCCGGGCCCGACCTGTGGCGCCAGTGGTCGCACACCTGGCGCGGCGCCACCCCCGGAACCCACCGCATCGAGGTCCGCGCCACCGACGCGGCCGGCCGGACCCAGCCCGAAACCCGCACGCCCCCGTTCCCGTCCGGTTCGACGGGTTGGCACAGCACGGTCGTCACCGTCGTCTGAGAACCCAGGAGGATCCCGTGTCCCGTCTCTCCCGTTCCAAGTCCTTCGCCGTCCTGCTCGCCGCCGGTGCCCTCGCCCTCGGCCCGGTCGCCTGCAGCAGCAGCGGCACCGACTCCTACGGCGGTGCGGACGCCCCGGCCACCGCCATGCAGACCCCGGCGGGCCAGTCCCCGGCCGGCCAGGCCCCGACCGCGGAGGCCGCGCCGGCGGCCGGGCAGCCGTTCGGCGCCGGGTGTGCCGCCGTGCCGTCCCAGGGGGCCGGATCGTTCGCCGGGATGGCCCAGGACCCGGTCGCCACCGCCGCGTCCAACAATCCGGCACTGTCCACCCTGGTGGCGGCCGTGACCAAGGCCGGGCTGGTCGACACGCTCAACTCGGCGCAGAACGTCACCGTGTTCGCGCCCACCAACGACGCGTTCGCGAAGATCCCGAAGGCGACGCTGGACGCCGTCCTCGCCGACAAGGCCAAGCTCACCAAGATCCTCACCTACCACGTGGTGCCCGAGCGCCTCGCCCCCGCCGCCCTGCCCGGCGAGCACAAGACCCTGGAGGGCGGGGCCGTCACGGTCACCGGCTCCGGCGAGGACTTCACCGTCAACGGCAATGCCAAGGTCGTCTGCGGCAACGTCCAGACGGCCAACGCCACGGTCTACATCGTCGACACCGTCCTGATGCCGGCCTCCTGACCGGTGGCGCGTCCGATCGGCGGCCCGTGCGTCAGTGGCCGGCCGCCGATCGGGCCCCGCCCCTCAGCGGGTCGGAGCGAACGGGGCGAAGCTGTGCGGCGCGGTGGGGAAGGCGTCCGTGAGGACGTCGGAACGGATCCGGCCGGTGAGGGCGGCGACGAGGAAGCCGGCGAACGGCAGGTCGTAGTGCTCCCACCGGGCTTCGCGGGCCGCGTTCACCATGACCGTCCATGCGTCGGGGTGCCGGCCGGGGCGGACGAGCCAGTACAGGAACTCGCCGTTGTCCGTCGACGCCCAGGGGATCAACCGGGCGCCCGGCTCGCGGAGTTCGGCGGGCGGCTCCTCCGAGCTCCCCCAGAGGTGGTCGAAGGCCTCCGCACGTTCCTCGGCCGCGTCGACGAGGTCGTGGTACGGGTTGGGGGAGTCCGGCTCCAGGACGTACAGGTAGCCGTCGACGTGGCCGCCGCCGATGCGTTCGACGAACTCCCGGTAGTCACCGGGGAGTCCGGACCCCAGCGCGGCCCCGACCGCCGTCCAGTCCTTGGCGCGGCTGCGGTGGGGCCCGGGGAGCAGCCGGGCGAGCCGCTCGACCGCTCCGTGCGCGACGGCCGCCCCTGCCGTGTCGTTCACCGGGTGACGGCCGGTTCGGTGGCGAACCCGGCGGCGAGCAGTGTCCGGGCCAGGGCGCGGAGTTCCTCGTCGGGGTGGCCCGTGGCGGAGAGTCCGGAGTCGGAGAGCAGGCGGAGCGGGGAGAAGGCGAGACCGCGGAGGGCCGGGCGCAGCTCCTCCGGGGCGCGGCCGATGGCGGCGAGGGCGCGCAGGGCCGCCAGGCCGACGGGACTGGGGCCGACCAGGCCGGCGAGGACGGGGACGGCGCGGTCCGGGGAGCCGGTGATCCGGTGGTGGGCCTCGGCGGCCGCGAGCCGCGTCCAGTCGCCGCCGTCCAGCAGCCGTTCGACGACCGGCAGCAGCGGAGCGGCGGCGGCGCCCAGTGACTGCAGGTGGGCCAGGTACCAGGAGGTCTGACCGCCGCCCGAGAGCAGCCGCTCGAAGGTGCGCAGCGCCGGGCCTGCCTCGCCGGTGAGCCGGTGGTGGGCGGCGACCGCCGCGCCGCTCAGCGCGGAGTCGGTGCTCAGCGCGGCCTCCTGCAGCAGGCCGGTGATCTCCTCGGTCCGCTCGCCGAGGAGCCCGAGCAGACGCGCGGCGACGATCGCGGCGCGGCCCGTCCGCAGGCAGTCGGTGAGTTCGGGCCGGGCCTGCCGGGCGGCCGGGCCGAACCGCTCCAGGGCGCCGACGAGGGCGATGGCCGCGTTGCCGTCGGCGCCGGCGGCCAGCGCGCGGCGGATCGCGGGCACCAGCCGGTCGGCGGCGTCGGGGAAGGACCGGGCCGCCGCGGAGAGCAGCGTGCTGCCGGGGTGGCCCGGCGCCGGGTCCGTCGCCCGGTCCGGCCCGTGGTCCGGCGCCCGGTCCGACGCCTCGTCCAGCAGCAGGTCCAGTGCCCGCGGGTCGCGGGCGTGCACCAGCGCGAGCAGGGCCGCCTCGGCGCTCGGGTCGTCGGCGGCCGCGTACCGGTGCAGGGTGTCGCGGAGTTCGGCGCCCGGCTCGGGCAGGTGCCTGATCCAGTCGGCGAGGACGTGGAGCCGGGCGCTGCGGGTCTGCGGGTCCGGCTGGTGGGGCAGGGCGGCGATCAGCAGGTCCACCACCTCGGGCTCGCGGTCGCGCCAGGCCTCGGCGACGTCCCGGGCCAGCCAGGAGCCGCACGAGCCGAGGTCGCCGGCGGCGATCCAGCGGGCGGCCACGGCGAGGGCGGCGTCCGCGTCCCGCACGAGCAGCGCGGCCAGGCGGTCGCCCCTGACGGTGCCGTCGGCCCACGGGAGGTCGTCCTCCCGCGGGTCGGGTTCGGCGCCGTCCGCGGCGACCACCGCCACGAGCTCGGCCCGGTACGGCGGCCCGGACCGTTCGGCCTCCAGGACGGCGACCGCCAGCCTGACCTCCCGCAGCGGGTGGTCGAGCGCCCCCGTCTCCCGCCCGAGCAGGGCCAGCACGGTCGCCGCGTCCGCCCGGACCGCCGGCACCGGATCGGCCGCGTACAGGCCCTCGACCAGCGTCGGAGCGGCGGAACCGGCAGGGAGCAGGTCGGCCACGGCCCCGACCACCCGGAGCGCGGCCCGCCGGACGGACGGCTCGGCGTCCCCCAGGCAGGGCAGCAGGTCCGGCAGGACGCGGCAGAGCTCGGTGCAGACGGCGGCCACGTCGGCGCCGAGCCGGGGCGGCGAGCCGGCGGCCGACGGATCGTGGTCGGCCATCACGGCGAGCAGCATCAGCAGGTCGGTGCGGTGGCTCGGGGCGTGCCGGACGGCGTGCGCCAGGAAGGGGACGGCCGGGCCGGAGGCCTCGTAGACCGTGCCCTGGTGGTGGATGCTCCCGAAGAGTTCGTGGACCGCCTCGGAGGCGGCCTCCTCGTCGTCCCCGTAGAGCGCGCGGATCAGCTCGGGCACGTCCTCGGCGGAACCGTAGGCGTGGTCGAGGGCGTCCCACTGGACGCTGTCCAGCTCGTCCGGAGATCTCATGGTGCGCGTTCCCGTGGTGCTCGGTCGATCAGGTGCCGCCGACCCTACCCACCGCCGCCGACAGCGGGGCGGGAGGTGCCGCGGGACGGTACCGCGCCCGGTGGCCGCGTGCGGCGGGTGCCGGCCCGCGGACGGGTGGATCTTGGGCTGATACGGTGTCACGCGCCGTTCGCCCAGGGCGACATGCCGGTGCGGGGAGCCGGTCGTCGCGGCGACGGCACGTCCACGTTCCACGGGGGAAGGTCCATCACCATGTCCGCATCCGCACGCGTCCTTCGCGCCTGCCTCGCCGCCGCTGCCGCCGCAGCCCTGTTGACCGCCTGCGGCTCCGACGGGGGCAGCAGCTCCGCCGGGTCCGCGGCGTCCCCCGCGGCGTCCGCCGCGCCCGCCACCACGGCGACGTCCGCCGGCACCTCCGCCGCCCCGCAGGCCGCGGGGACGCCGAGCGCCGGTGCCACCGCGGGCAAGGAGCCGTGCGGGCCGGCGGCCGGTGCCAAGTGGGTGTACGTCGAGGGCATCCAGACCGAGACCACCGGCCTCCTGCTCAACGGCAGCGCCCCCAAGGTCACCTGCCACGACGGTGCCACCGCGCCGACCGTCGAGCGGCAGCCGGACGCCCCCACCGACACCTACCCCCTGGCGTCCACCGCCAAGGTGCTGCTCCAGACCCCCGGCAAGCAGCCGGCACCCGCCGCGACCGCCAACGACCTCGCCAAGCTCTTCAAGGCCCACGGCGAGGGCAAGAACGCCTTCGGCGCGTTCGGCTGGCAGGGCAACGTCTTCACCATCCGCACCGACGCCCACAACACCGTCGTCTTCATCGCGCAGGGTCTGAGCGTCAACCCGTAAGCGGCCTCCTGACCGCCGGCCCCTCCTCCGACGACCGGGGCGAGGGGCCGGCGGCGCACCTGCCCCGGAGCCGGCCGGCCGGAGCCCCGAGCCGAATTGACCCTCCCCCTGCGTCAGGCCCCAAGCTGAGGCCGACGAAAGGGCACGGGGATGAACTACTCCGTCGGACAGGTCGCGGCGTTCGCCGGGGTGACCGTCCGCACACTGCACCACTACGACCGGGCGGGACTGCTGTCGCCGAGCGGCCGCAGCGACGCCGGCTACCGCCTCTACGGCGACGCCGACCTCGCCCGGCTCCAACAGATCCTCTTCTACCGGGAACTCGGGATCCCGCTCGACGGGATCGCCGCGATCCTCGCCGACCCGGACGCCAACGCCCTGCAGCACCTCCTGGACAGGCAGCGCCGGTTGGGCGAGGAGATCGCCAGACTCCAGCGGCTCGCCGAGGTCGCGGAACAGGCGATCGCCGTCCAGCGGACCGGCGTCGCGATGACCCCGCAGGAACGCTTCGAGGTGTTCGGCGAGATCGCCTTCGACCTCAGCTACGCCACCGAGGCCCAGCAGAAGTGGGCGCACTCCGAGGGACAGCGCGAGTCCATGGCGCGCGCCGCCGCCCACAGCAAGGAGGACTGGCGCCGGCTCATGGCCGAGGCCGCCGCCTGGCGGACCGAACTGCTCGCCGCCTTCGACGACGGCGAACCGAGCGACGGCGAGCGGGCCGGCGACCTCGCCGAGGAGCACCGCCTGCACATCGCCCGCTGGTTCACCACCTGCCCGCCCGAGATGCACCGCCGGATCGCCGACGACTTCGCCGCCGACCCGCGTGCCTTCGCCCTGGTCGTCCCGCCCTCCCAGCAGCGCCCGGGCCTCGCCGGGTACCTGCACGCGGCCGTCCACGCCAACGCCGACCGCCGCACCGCCGCCCGCACGGCCGGCCGCTCCGGCTCCGGCCGCTCCGGCTCCGGCCGCCCCGACTCCGGGGAGACCCGATGAGGATCCTGATCGCCGCCGCCGGATCGCGTGGTGACATCGCGCCCTACACCGGCCTCGGAGCCGAACTGCGCCGCGCCGGGTACGAGGTCGCCCTCGCCGCCGCCGACCCCTTCGCGCCCCTCGTCCGCGCCGCCGGACTGGAGTTCCGCAGCCTGCCCGCCGACACCAAGGCGCGCCCCGGCCCCGGCACCGGTACCGGCCCGGACCCGCGCGAACTGATGCGCACCGCCGCCGCGTTCGTCACCGACCTCGGCCGGGGCTTCGCCGACGCCGTCGACGGCGGCGCGGACCTGCTCCTGCTGTCCGCCACCACGGCACCGCTCGGCTGGCACCTCGCCGAGGCCACCGGCATCCCGAGCCTCGGCGTGCACCTCCAACCCACCGCCCCCACCGGCGACTTCCCGCCGACCGTCCCCGGCGTCCGACCGCTCGGCCGCTTCGGCAACCGCATGACCGGACGCCTCGCGCTCCGTGTCGCCGACCGCCTCCACGATCCCGCCGTCACGCAGCTGCGGCGCCGCCTCGGGCTGCCGCCGTGCTCCCCCGCCGCGATGCGCCGCCGGCAGGAGCGGGCGAACCGGCCCGTCCTGTACGGCTTCAGCACCGCCCTGGTGCGCCGCCCCGCCGACTGGCGCCCCGGTCTCGAGATCGCGGGAACCTGGTGGCCCCATGTCGACGCCGACGACCAACTGCCGCCAGAGGTGGAGGACTTCCTGCGGTCCGGCCCGCCGCCGGTGCTCGTCGGCTTCGGCAGCATGGCGTCCGGCGAGGGGGAGCGGCTGAGCGACATCGCCGTCCGGGCGCTGCGCCGCGCCGGGCTGCGCGGCATCCTCCAGGCCGGCGCCGCCGGACTCGCGGCCGAGGGCGACGACGTGCTGACCGTCGGGGACCTCCCGCACGCGCTGCTGTTCCCGCGGCTGGCCGCGGTGGTCCACCACGCCGGAGCCGGTACCTCGGCAGCCGCACTGCGGGCAGGAGTCCCCGCGGTCACCGTGCCGGTCACCGCCGACCAGCCGTTCTGGGCCGGACGGCTGGCCGCGATCGGCGCCGCCGCCGACCCGATCCCCTTCCGGTCCCTCACGGCCGAAGCCCTGGCCGAGGCACTGCGCCGGGTCGTGCACCGGCCGGCGTACGCCCAGGCCGCCGCGGGGGCCGCCGAGCACATGACGGGCGAGGACGGTGCGGGCCGCGTCCTGCTGGCCGTCCGGCAGCTGACGGACGGCTGACCGGAGCCGCGGTGGCGGCCGTTCCCCGGTGGACGGACAATCCATCGTGGTCCTGGAGACACCGGAGGCGGCATGACAGACCCGCAGAGCATCCTCGAACACGCCCGCCACGGCGCCGCACCGGCGAACTGGCGGGTCTTCACCAAGAAGCGGGGAAAGCTGTCCGGCCTGCTGCACGGGTCCTCGCGCGACCCCGACCCGCTGCTGGTGATCACTCCCGAGGGCACCGTCGAGTACCGCGACGACCGGACGCCACCGGACGTCGTGGGCTTCGCCGACCTCGACGGGGTGGAGCTGAAGGTCCGCGGGCAGAGCTTCTCCGACAGCAGCACGGTGAGCATCGCCGTCTGGCTGGACCTCCGCTACCGCGGCGGAGGCAAGGCGAAGTGGCGGCCCGCGGCCTTCGGCGAGGACCTGCAGGCGATCCAGGGATTCCTGGAGGCCTACGGCGCCCACAAGGCCCTGCGCGGCGGCTGACACGACCGCACGGCCGGAGGCGCGCGCCGGGAGGCGTCCCGTGCGCCTCCGAGGACACGCGCTAGGGTTCCGGCCCGTGGATGCTGCTGATCTCGAGAGCCGGGCCCTGACCTTCTCCGGATGGATTCCGCCGGAGCTGGTCTCGCTGCTGGTGGAGCGCGGCCGGCTCGACGAGGTGGCGTTGCAGGCCCGCGGCGGTGACTGGTTCTGCGCCAGGGCGTGGGTGGCGGCCCTGGCCGGGGAGGACCGGCGGGAGGAGGCGCTGGCGGCGCTCGCGCCGTTCACCGCCACGGGCTGGTGGAGGGCCGTCGAGACCGAGGCCGGACTGCTGGAGCGGTGGGGACGGCCGGAGGAGGCCGCCCTCCGGGTGCGTCCGCACGTGGAACAGGGGCACACACCGGCCGTCGCGTTCCTCGCGCGGCTGCTCGTCCGGCAGGGGCGCGGCGGCGAGGCGTTCGACCTGCTCCGGCCGCATGTCGAGGACTGGTCGCTCGCGGAGGCGCTCGTCGAGGTGACCGCCGGTCTCGGCCGGGACGAGGAGGTCGCCGCGCTGCTGGCCGACCGGGTCGAAGCGGCGGGGCGGGGTGACGGGCCGTGCGACTGCCGGCCCGTCACCCCGTGGAACGCCGTCGACCTGCTGGCCGCCGTCCGCGAGCGGCAGGGCCGGACCGACGAGGCGATCGCCCTGCTGCACACCCGCACCACCACCTCCGTCGACAACCGTGACCAGCTGGCCGAGCTGCTGGCCCGGCACGGCCGGATCGGCGAGCTCCGCGCGTACGCGGAGACCGACTCCCACGGCCATGCGGCCCAGTGCCTGGCGGAACTGCTGGAGGAACGCGGCGACCCGGACGGCGCAGCCGCGGTGTACCGCCGGCACGCCGAGGAGCACGGACCGAGCGGCAACTCGCTCGACCTCCTGGCACGGCTCCTGGTGCGGCACGGCCGGGTCGACGAGGCGATCGAGGCGGTGCGCTCACGGGTCGACAGGCCCGGCGGCACCGACGAGTGGGCCGTCGACACGCTGTGCCGGCTGTACGCGGACCACGGGCGGGCCGAGGAGGGGCTGACCCACCTCGACGCCCTCGAACCCCACCTGGGGTCCGAAGACGTGGAGCCCCTCCGGCTGCGGCTGAGACTGCTCGTCGCCGCCGGACAGGTCGACCGGGCGGTCGACGCCGCCCGGGCCCACCCCGCCGGCGGTTCGGGCCACGGCGCGTCGCACCTGGCCCAACTGCTCGCCGACGCCGGGCGCCCGGAGGCGGCCGTCGCGTACCTGGAGCAGTGCCGCTCGGTGATCCCCGCCGACCTCGCGCGGCACCTCGTCGAGGTCGGCCGCATCGAGGACGCCCTGGTGGCCGTCCGCCGGCCGGCGCCGCGAACGTTCCCGCCCTTCGGCGGCGACAGCCGGCCCGCCGACGAGTCGCCCTTCTGACGCACGCCGTCCCGCGGGGTGGTCCCGACGGCACGGCCGCCCGGGAGTCGCGGCAGTGCGATACTCGCGGACGAACGATCAGCAGCCGCCGTGGCCGGGCCGGCCGGCCCGCCGTCGACAGTGGAGCCATGGACCGTACCGCAACACCCCCAGCACCGGCCCGCCGCATCCGCAGGGCCGTCCTCGCCGGCCCGGCGGTCCTCGGTGCCGCGGTCGTGGCCTTCCTCGCGCAGCGGCCGCTCCACCATCACCGCGACGGGTGGCACGCCTGGATCGGCACGATCAACGGCGTGGTGTTCCTCACCGCGGCCGGACTGCCGCTGGCCGCGCTGGCCGTGTGGGCGCTGGCACGCCGTCGGAGTGCCGCCGGCACCTCGCCGGGGTGGGCGCGGCGCACCGCGCTGGCCGAGGTCGGCATCGCCTACGGGACGCTGCCGTGGGTGTGGATGATCATGCTGCCGGGCGCCGGGGCCGGCACCGCTCCCCGCCGGGTGAGCCTGGTGCCGCTGCGGGACCTGATCGAGGTCCTCGCGGGCAGCCCGGTCACGGCGACCGTCCAGGTCGTCGGCAACCTGCTGGTGTTCGCGGCACTCGGCTGCTTCGCCCCGATGCGGTTCGCGGCACTGGCGTCCGTGCCGCGGATCCTGGCGCTGGGGGCGGGCTGCTCCGTCCTGGTCGAGACGGCGCAGTACGTGCTGTGGCTGGACCGGGTGTCCTCCGTGGACGACGTCCTGCTGAACGCCGCCGGCGCCGGGCTGGCCGCCCTCGCCTCCCGCCGCCGGTGGCGTGCCGCCGACCCGGCACCGTCGGCCGGGCCCCGACCGGCCCCGCTGCCGGCACGCTGAACCACCCCGGCACACCGCGCGGCTCGGTACCCTCAGGCGCGCGACCGTGCCAGGAGCTGTTTTCAAAGGGCGCTCGGGTGGTCGATTCAGGGCCCCACGCGCCCCCGTGTGGCATCCGCACGCCCGTGAAGACACGTCCTAGGCCCGCCCCCTCGGCCCGTCAGAAGCGGCGGCGCCACCATCGTCCGGTCGACCTGAGGGTGACCACCAGCAGCAGGACGAAGACGAGGCTGCGCCACAGGTCGCCGGAGTTGCCCGACCGGCCGGTGTAGGCGAGGGCGCCGTAGAGGAACGCGGCGCCGTCGATGCCGAGCAGGATCAGCAGCATCCGGGTGTCGGGTGCGAGGGCCGCGAGGCCGCCGGCCGGATAGGCGGGGGCGCGGCGGCCGGGGTAGCCAGGGTTGCGGGAGGGCTTGAGGCGGGTCTCGCGCACCGCGGCCAGGAGGGCCCGCTGCGCCGCCCTGCGGTCCAGCCCGACGAGCGACACCGGTTCGAGGTTGCCGAGCAGCGCGCCGCCGTGGCCGGGGACGACCTCGACCGGGACGATGCGGCGGCGTTCGCCCGCGGGGTCGGTGCGCAGGAACGCGGACCACTGGGCGCGGGAGTCGGCGGACAACTGGTAGTCCGGCGACAGGACGGCGATCAGGCGCTCGGCGTTCCCGAGGTCGCTGTCCTCCGCCAGCACCCGGTTGGTGCCGGGCAGGGCGTGGTCCCAGGCGCGGAGGCGGACGCTGTACCCGGCCGATTCGAGCTGCCAGCCGATCCATTCGGCCCAGGACAGGTCGTCCTCGGCGTACGAGACGAAGAAGTCGATCACGGTGTACCGGTCCGTTCTCCGCCGGGCGGCCGGCGGATGATGTGAGGTCAGGAGCGGCCGGGGAAGGGCGGATCCGGATTGCGGGTGGCGCGCGGGTCCTGCAGGCCGTCGAGCAGCCGCCGGCGGGCGGTGGCCTCGTCCACGTCGTGGAGCGGGATGTGGATGCGCGGCCCGAGCAGCCCGTCGAGCTCGAAGTCCTCGACGAGGAGGGGGACGAGGAGCCGGCGCCGGCCGTCCGGGTCCAGGCGGAAGACCGCCGACCACTCCGCCGCGGTGAATCCGGAGCGCATGTACGCCTGGCTGAGCAGCAGGACGAGGCGCTGCGAGCCGGCCAGCGCGCGTTCCATGGCGAGGACGAAGTTGTCGGCGACGGCGAAGTCCAGGAACTGGACGACGACCGTGTGGCCGGCGTCCTCCAGCACCTTGGCCGTCCACTCGGCCCAGGCGCTGTCCGCCCGGGTGTAGCTGATGAAGAAGTCGGCCTTCCGCGGTGCTCCGGTCGTCATCCGCGCTCTCCTCTCGTCCAGGGGTACACATCGGCTCGGTGCGGCTCGGTGCGGCTCGGTGCGGCTCGGTGCGGCTCGGTGCGGGTCGCCGGGGCCGCGCCGGTCAGCGGGTCAGCTGGTCAGCGGGTCTGCAGGTCGGTGTCGAGGACGACGACCCTGTCGTGGCCGAGCATCCCCAGCCCGTAGCCGGGTACGGCGCCGATCGCGCCGGAGCCGAAGACGAGCGAGGTGTCCTGCACCTCGGACCGCACCGAGCCGTCCTCGGCGCTCAGCAGCACCACGCCGCGCGGCCCGTTGACCCCGACCAGGCCGGACCGCACCACGGCGGGCTTCGTCTCCTCGACCGGGATGCTCCAGATCGGCGCCGTCATGTCGGTGACGCGGTAGAGCGCCAGCCGCTTCCCGCCGTCGGTGGTGGCGAGGATCCTGCCGCCGCCCTGGACGACGTCGTCGAGCCCCTTCGGCACGGGCCCCCGGGCGACGACCTTCCCCGTCCGCACGTCGTAGGCGAAGACCGCCCGGTCGGTGCTGTGGAGGATCCTGACCGGGCCGTCCGGGTACTCCTGCGGGTTCGGGAGCGGCGGCACGTCGACGGACCACCGCTGCCGGCCGGTGACCAGCGAGAAGCCCTTGACGGTCATGCCGTTCGCCGGATCCACGTCGGGCTGCTCCAGCCGGACGCCGTACGGGGAGTACTCGGTGCCGCTGCGGGAGTCCTCGCCGTGCCACAGCTCCTTGCCGGTGTCGCCGTCGAGGAGCGTGCTGCCGTGCATCGAGACGAGGACGGTGTGCGGGTGCCCGTCCTCCTCGTCGGTGCCCTCGACGGCCTCCGCGCGGCCGGCCGCGTCGTCGTCGCGCCGCTCCGCGGGCACCCAGTCCTCGACGGGACTCCTCCAGAGCGAGCGGCCCGTCCGGGCCTCCAGGCACTCGACGAAGAAGTGGTTCTCCGCCTTGGTGAGCGCGCCGGCGGGAGTCACGGCCCGGGAGACGACGTAGACGTGGTTGCCGGCGGGGATCCGCGCGGTGCCCCGCGGGTCGTCCCGGGTGAAGGCCAGGGTGCCGTGGACGACGTCCACGACCGTCGTCCGGACGGGGTCGTCGGTCCAACAACCCGTCATCATGAGGCCGCCGGCCAGGAACTGCGTGCTGATGACGGGGACGCCGCCGGTGCCGGGGCAGGGTGCCAGCGAGCCGAGGCGGTCCAGCGGCAGGACCGTCCCCGGCGCGGCGCCGACGGACGCCGTCGTGGCACTTGCACCGGCACCGGCGGACGGCGTTG
>NZ_BAAALD010000035.1:54133-61308 GCF_039528095.1 Kitasatospora arboriphila | reverse complement strand
CCACATTCTCGTCAATTTCTCGACGGTGCCGCCGCGGAGGCGAGGTCGCCGGAGCCGGACGGCGGCGATCCGCCGGAGGAGCAGGCGGCCGACAGCAGCAGCGCCAGCGGCAGGACGAGCAGCCGGCCGACGGCCCGGCGGCCGGGACGACTCCCTGCGGCAGCCCGGCCGCCGCGTGCTTCGGCGCGCACCATGCACCTCGCCTGTGTCTGTCGCCGGGCCGCCGCCTTCGCCGCCGTCGGCTCCCCGGGCTCGTGGCCGCACGCCGGAAGGGATCCGGGCACCGTGCGCACGGCCGCGGTTCTTCCACGGGCTGCGCAGTGGGCGGCTGATCGGGACAGATCCTGCCACCGGTCCGGAGCACGGCAGGCGGGGATTTCGGACCGTACCGGTGACCGTGGCCCGCCGTTCCCGAGGTCCCGGCGATGCGCGCCCTGGCGGCGGACCCGCCCCGACCCCGCCGCCCGGCGGACCGACGACCACGAACGGAACGGGCCCCCGGCGGCCGCACGCCGGGCGCGCGGCTCCCGACCGGACCGCGGAGCGGCGCACGGCGCGGCAGGGGAGCGCGCGGGCAGCGCAGAGGAGCGCGGCACCTGCGGGTGCGGGCCGGCCGGCGCCGTGCCGGGCCAGCAGCCCGATGCCGCGCCGTCTCCGTGCACCCGTTCGGAGGCGGCGACTTGGCCAGTTGCGCATCTGTTCACTTCTGCGTGTGGCAGCGCCCGGTGCCCCCGGGCCGATACGGTCCCCGGAGCGCGTCGCCGAGGCCGCCGACACCCACGAGCCCTCGTGCCCGGTCACAGGCCGGGCCTGTGACCTGCGTTGCTACAGTCGAACCAGTACGCGAACCCACGACACGGACGGTGACCCCCATGCATGCCGGCGCCCCGCAGCAACCCTCTGTCGCCACGGTGCCGCTGTACCAGATCAAGGCGGAGTTCTTCAAAACCCTCGGCCACCCCGTACGGATCCGGGTCCTCGAACTGCTCAGCCAGCGCGAGCACGCCGTCGCCGAACTCCTCACCGACGTCGGTGTGGAGGCCTCCAACCTCTCCCAGCAGCTCGCCGTGCTCCGCCGCGCCGGGGTGGTCACCTCCCGCCGCGACGGCGCCACCGTGATCTACCGGATCGCCAGCCCCGAGGTCGCCGAACTGCTCGCCGTCGCCCGGTCGATCCTGACCGACGTGATCACCGGCCGGGCGGAGCTGCTCGGCGACCTCCGCCCGGGACCGCTCGGCTGACCGACCGTCGTCCGGGCCGTCCGGGGCGGCGTCACACCTCCCGGCCGGTGCCGCGGGCGACGTCCGCGACCAGCCGGGCCGTGGCCGGGGCGGCGATCCCGTGGGCGGGGGCGGCCCGCAGCACGGCGCCGCCGATCGCGTCGAGTTCGAGCGGACGTCCGGCCTCCGCGTCGCGCTGCATCGAGGACCTCATCGCGTGCGGCGAGCGGTCGAAGAAGGCGAGCACGTCCTCGGCCGTCACCGCGGTGCCCGCGGCCCGGGCGACACCGGTGATCTCCTCGACCACGGCGACGAGTTCCGGGCGCAGGTCGCTGCGGACCGTTCCGGCGTCCGCCCGGTACCGGGTGGTCAGCAGGGCGAACGGTGCCAGGAAGGCGAGCTTCTCCCACAGCATCGAGGTCTCGTCGGACCGCAGGGTCGCGCCCAGGCCCGCCCCGCGCAGGGCCTCGGCCAGGTCGTCCGCCGGTCCGGCGAGTTGGACGTCGGCGAACGGGCTGCCGTGGCGGATGCGCCCCGGAGCGGTGCGGGTCGCCTCGACCCTGATCGTGCCGGCGACCACCCGAGCCGCGGGGCGGCGTCCGCGCAGCACGGCGAGGTGGTCGAGTCCGTTGAGCAGCGGGACCACGGCGGCGCCGCCGAGGACCCCGGCCGGGACCCGGTCGAGCGCCGACTCCAAGGCGGTCTGCTTGACCGTCACGAAGACGGCGTCCACCGGCTGCCGCAGCAGCGTGTCGGCCTCGACCGCGACGGTGAACTCCCCGAACCGGGCGCTCTCGACGTGCAGACCGTCCCTGCGCAGGACGGCCGCGGTGGACTCGCCGGCCAGGCAGACGACGCGGTGTCCGGCACGGGCGAGCAGCGCGCCGATCAAGCCTCCGACGCCGCCCGGTCCGAGGACGGCCACGGTCAGGGGGGTGGTGGTCACATGTGCTCCTGTGGTCTGCGGGTCCGGTGCGGCCGAGTGCCGCGAAGTGCCCCACGGATCACCGCACTTCACGGTCGGCGCCGATGCGGCTCCGCGCGGGCGAACACGGGACCGTGCGGGTCGACACCCGCCGCCGCACCCGCCCGTCCGGATCGGGTGGAGGCGACGGCGGGTTGCCGCCCTGGGCCCTGCAGCGATGATCAAGCATGGCGAAAACCCCAGTCAATCCTCGGATTCGCTGCCACGGACCCAAGCGATACCTTGGGTCACCGTGACACTCGACGACCTCCGCGTCTTCACCGCCGTCTGCCGGACGGGCTCGCTGAGCGCCGCCGCCCGGGACCTCTCCTGCACCCAGTCCGCCGTCAGCCAGCACGTGAAGCGGCTGGAACGCGAGCTGGGCCTGAGCCTGCTCGAACGGCACACCCGCGGCGTACTGCCGACCGCGTACGGGCGCATGCTCGACGCGGCCGTCACCGAGGGACTGGGGTGCATCGACCACACCCTGCGGCGGCTCGAGGCCGCGGCCCGCTCCGGTGTCGGCTCGGTGCGGGTCACCACGGGCGCCACCACCGTGCGGCACTTCATGGCCGCGGCCGTGGTCGACTTCCGGCGGCACTTCCCACGGGCCAGCCTCGAGTTCCAGACCGAGACCGCCAGCCGCGGCTGCTTCGACGCCCTGGCCGCCGGCAGCGTCGACCTCGCCTGGATCACCCTCGGGCCCGCCGCCCGCGCCGTCGAGCAGCGCCCGGTGGTCGAACTCCCGTGGTCCCTCGCCGTCTCCGCCGCCGACCCGCTCGCCACGAGGACCGAGGTCTCGCCGGCCGACCTGCAGGACGCGCGGCTCATCGGACTCCCCGAGAACTCGACCGCGCGGCGCCAACTCGCCGCGTGGCTGGCCGAGTCCGGGATCCGGCCGGTCTTCGACACCAGCGTCACCGACTGGGACACCGCGATCCTCCTCGCCGAACTGGGCCTCGGCCGCGCCGTCGTCCCGACCCTGCCCGCCTGGAGCGGCCCCGGCCACCCCGACCTGCGGCTGATCCCCGTCCCCGGACTGCCGGCCCTCACCGCGGGCTGGGCCGTCCGCCGCTGGGACGCCCTCTCACCGCTGGCGCTCGCCTTCGCCGAGACCGTCGAGCGGCACTGCGGCACCGCAACCCTCCCGCGACACCCGGCGGACGGGCTCGCCCCGCCGGAACCCGGGCACCGGTAGGCCGCTCCTGCCGGCTCCTTCCGCCCATGGCACACCGACCGGTGGCCTGTCCGGGATTCGCCGTACTCCGGTACGGGTTCGCCCGGGCCGTGCATGATCGGGCCATGAAGAGACCTGGGGGGACGTGGTGGGAACACCGCCGCGACCGCGAACTGGCCGCGCTCGTCGACGAGCTCGCGCTGTGGGGCCACGAGGACCTGGACGACCCGGGCGCCGGGGAGCTGGCCGCACTGATCCGCCGGAGCGCCCGCGAGGCGGCCGGGCCGCACCCGGCCGACGCCGTGCCCGGCACGGCCGCGCACCTGGAACTCGCCGCCGCCGCGGCCCGGGAGGCGGACGCCTTCCGCGGCTCGTTCCTGCCCCAGGTCGTCCGCAACCTCACCCGAGCCCGCAACCACCTCCGACACGCCCGCGCCACCCGCCCGGCGGACCACCAGGGGTGACCCTCGGCGCCGTGGACGACCGGGCGCCACGGAAAACCGGGGGACACCCCCACGGCCGGTGCAGCAGGATGACGCGGTGACTCCCGCCCTGCTCGGCCTCGCCGTGAACCCGGCCCTTCCGCCCGCCCTGGTCGACCGGCTGATCGCCGCAGCGGACGAGGAGCTCGCCCAGGAGCTGGCGCTGCGGCCGGACCTGAGCCGTACCCAGGTCCGCAGGCTCGCGGCTCGGTCCGAGGCGGCCGCCGTCCGGATCGCCCTGCCCGCCGACGCGATGAGGACGCTGCTGTCCTGAGGCGCGTGGGGCCCTTCGTCCGGTTGTCGGTGGGGGACGGTTCAACGGCCGGCATGAACGTTCACGAGCTGGTGTCCGCGCTGGCCGATCCCGAGGTCCTGCGTGCCCGCTGCCGGGCGCTGGCGCTGCTCGACGCCGTGATCGGCGGCTCCTACCCGATGCGCAGCCACGTCGCGGACCGGCGTCCGGGCGTGGACCTGGCCGCCATGGACAACGGCTCCGGTGATCTGTACGGGATCGTCTTCGATCCGGCCGGGGTCTTCCTCTACGGCTTCGACCACGAATGCGACGCCACCCCGTGGCGGGAGTGGCCCAGGGCGCACTGGCCGGGGCTGCTGGAGGGCCTGCCCGCCGCACTGGCGCGGTACCCGGCCGATCCGGAGCTGCAGTTCGAGGGCTTCTTCGATGCGACGGTCTGCGCGTGGCGGGAGACGGGCGCGGACGCGTGGCAGTGCGGTCCGGTCGCGTTCGGGCCGGGGGAGTCCGACGGTGCCGGGTGGCTGTTCGAGCTGCTGGTGGACGGCAGTGCCGAGGCCGTCCGCCGTGACGCCGAGGACTACTACGGGCGCGCCGTCGACCCGCAGGCCGTCGCCGCGGTGCTGGCGGGCGTTCCGCTGGACCGCCGGACGGTCGGTGCGCTCGACCCGGCCGCGGACTTCGCCGCCGTGGCCGAGCGGGCCCGCCGGACGGGCCACGCGGTGGCGGACGGCTGACCGCGGACCTCAGTCCCGGCCGGGGGCGCCGGGGCGCTGCCGGTCCTCGTCGGGTGTGCTCGGACGCTCGCCGGGCTCGCAGTGGTAGCAGCGGTAGGTGCGGTCGTCCTTCCGGTACCACTGGTGGTCGCCGCAGTCCTTCGCGCCCTTGGGGAACATGCACATGAGGGCGGCAGGCAGTGCGACCCTGGCGTCGGTGCGCCACCGGTAGCGGCCGGTGCTGCTCAGAAGAACCACCCCGGGGTCTCGCGGTAGGCGGGCATCGGGTAGTCGCAGACGGAGCCGGCCGAGCGGTACTCGGCCGCCGTCCGGGCGGCGATCCCCGCGCCGGCGTGGTCGAGCGCGTCGGAGCCGACGACCGCGGTCAGCGCGATCGCCGCGTAGACCAGCGGCGCCGCGATCCGGCTCGGGGTGTCGATGACGAGGTGCATCACACCGATCGCGCACACCAGGCCGGCTCCGATCATCACCGAGACGACCACCCAGAAGACGGCGCCGAGCGAGGCCGGGCTCTTGCACAGCAGGTACTCGTGCGGTGGCTCCACCCAGGTCCGCTCGTAGACGGCGGCGGCGACGAGGAGCACGCCGCCCATCGGGAGCAGCGCCCAGCGCCGGGAGACGGGTCGGGTCCGCTCGGTGGTGACGTGCAATGCGCTGTGCCTTCCGGTTCGGCGGGGCCGGAGGGAGCCCGCGCCGTTGATCCGGGAGAGCGTAGCGGACGGCGGTGAAGCGGCCGCGACCAGTGCCGATGCGCCGTCACCGGGTGCTGCCGGGCACGGCCGCCGGCGGGTGACGGGTCGTACCGGGAGGCCGGGAGTCGCGGAGTCGGTACAGTCCACGCAGACGATCAACGGTGGACGGACGGGAGACCGATGACGGCGGGACGTCGCAGACGGATCACCTGGGGGCTCAGGGGCCTGGCGCTGGCGGCGCTGCTGGCGTACCTGCCGGGGGTTCAGGCCTCGCACTCGGGCGGGCTGGTGGAGGCCGAGCGCTGGTTCGACCACCCGGTGCTGCTGGTCGGGGCGGCGGTGGTGCTGACGGTGGCCTCGGTGGTGGTCGAGTTCGAGTTCCGCACCCGGTGGTCGCAGATCGGCTGCGCGGCGGCCCTGGTGGCGCTCGTCCTCGTCGGCACACCGATCGTGTTCCTGGCGGTCACCCTCGGCGGGGACGGGAGGCCGGTCGACCGGAAGGTCCACCCGGGCCACCCGGACCGGGTGCTGGCCGTGACCGACATCGCCTTCTCGATCGACCCGACCTACCGCGTGGAGCTCCTCACCGGCAGCGGCTGGTCCGCGCGCCACTGGGAGCTGGGGGTGTGGGACGAGCGCGACGGGCGCGGCTTCTTCACGTCGGCCGAGTGGTCGGGGCCGGACCGGATCACGGTGACCACGGAGAAGGAGATCGCGGTCTTCACCCTGGACCCGGCCACCGGCCGGCCGGGCGAACCGAGCGTCGTCCGCCGGTAGGGGCTGTCGTCAAAGGTCGTGGGCGCATCCCAGGTGCCCCCCAGCGCCCCTGAACCGACCGTCCGGGCGCCCTTCGACGACACGTCCGAGGCCGGCTCGGGCAGGATGGCCCGGTGAAACTCGACGTCGTGCTCGCCGGTGACCACGTCCGCCTTCCGGGGCCCGTCCCGGGTGCCGCCTCCGGCGGGGAGCGCATCGTCCCCGCGGCGGCCGTGCGGGACGCCGATCCGGAGGCCGACCCGCCGGAGATCCGCACCGTCCTGGGCGAGACCCTCTTCGTCCCGGCCGGCCGGCGGGCCGCACCGGAATCGTTCTGCACCGCCAACGGGATTCCCCGGCGGTCCAGGCCCGACGTGTGGGGCGACCTCCTCGAACCGTTCCTCGACACCGAGTTCCCCCCCGGACGCCGGGCCGCCACGCGGGCCCGGCTGCGCCGGGTCGGTCTCGGTGACGAGGAGGTGGCCGCGATCAGGGCAAGGGCCGCCCCGCTGATGCGTGCCTACAACGCCGTCCACCAGGACTGGCACCACCTCGGCCTCGCCGACCTCCTGGACGCCGCCACCGCCGCCTGGATCCCTGGGCACCGGCCTGTCGGGTCCACCGACGCAGACGCGTTCCGCACCTGGGCCATGGAGATCGCGGACCTCGGCTTCCCCGGCCCGGGGCATTGAGCCCGGCGGGCTTTGCATCGTCCTCTCCACGGCCGGCACCGCGCTGCTGGTCTGCCCGCTCGTCTCCGGCACCGGTGTGCCGGGCCCCGCCGGTGCGGCCGCCGCCGCGCTCGGCGCCGCCGCCCTCGCCGCCTTCGCCGTGCAGCAGCGCCGGGTCGCCGCCGTCGGCCGCACCCCGCTGCCCGGGAAGTCGGGGGGCAAGCGG
>NZ_BAAALD010000035.1:0-54123 GCF_039528095.1 Kitasatospora arboriphila | reverse complement strand
CGCCGACCAGATGCGCCTGGCCGCCGCGGCCGCCCGCACCGCGCTGGTCGAGCCGCCGCTGCTCCGCGGCCGCGCCTTCCCGGCGGCCCTGGCCACCTCGACGCTGTTCTTCGCCACCATGAACGGCCTCATGATCACCGTGGTGCTGCACCCGGAACTCGGCCTGCCCCGCGGCCCGCTCGCCACCGGGCTGACCCTGCTGCCCCGGTCCGTCGGGCTCGCCGCCGCCTCCCGGGCCGCGGGTGCCCGCCTCGTCCCCCGGGACGGCACCCGGGTGCTGCACGCGGGCCTCGCCACCATCGCCGCCGGGCCGGCGGCCGCGGTGCTCGCCCGCCGCGCCGCACCCGCCGCACCCGCGCCGTGCGGCGGCCGGCGGCGACCGTACGGGTTTTGCCGCCGTCACAGCGGTTAGCCGCCCTCAGAGGGGTGCACCGCTCCTCGCCCGAGCCAGAGGAGGAGCCGGCCGATGAAGGTCTCCGACTACGTACTGCAACGCCTCCGGGAATGGGAGGTGGAGTACGTCTTCGCCTACCCCGGCGACGGAATCAACGGGATCCTCGCCGCCTGGGGCCGGGCCGAGGACCGTCCGCGGTTCGTCCAGGCCCGGCACGAGGAGATGGCCGCCTTCGAGGCCGTCGGCTACGCGAAGTTCTCCGGCCGGACGGGCGTGTGCGCGGCCACCTCCGGGCCCGGCGCCATCCACCTGCTGAACGGCCTGTACGACGCCCGGCTCGACCACGTCCCGGTGGTGGCGATCGTCGGCCAGACCGACCGCAGCGCGATGGGCGGCTCCTACCAGCAGGAGGTCGACCTGCTGAGCCTCTACAAGGACGTGGCCTCCGAGTTCTGCGAGATGGTCACCGTCCCCGGGCAACTGCCGAACGTGCTGGACCGGGCGATGCGGGTGGCAACGGCGCGGCGCACCGTCACCGCCGTGATCATCCCGGCGGACGTGCAGGAGCTGGACTGGGAACCGCCCGCGCACGCCTTCAAGCAGGTGCCCTCCAGCCTCGGTGTCGGCCGCTGGGCGCCGATCCCCGCCGAGGAGGACCTCGCCCGGGCGGCGGAGATCCTCAACGCCGGCGAGAAGGTCGCGATGCTGGTCGGGCAGGGTGCCCGGCACGCCCGCGCCGAGGTCGAGGAGACCGCCGAACTGCTCGGCGCCGGCGTCGCCAAGGCCCTGCTCGGCAAGGACGTGCTGCCGGACACCCTGGTGTACGTCACCGGCTCGATCGGCCTGCTCGGCACCCGCCCGTCCTACGAGCTGATGCGGGACTGCGACACCCTGCTGGTGGTCGGCTCCAGCTTCCCGTACACCCAGTTCCTGCCGGAGTTCGACCAGGCCAGGGCGGTGCAGATCGAAATCGACCCGTCGATGGTCGGCCTGCGCTACCCCTTCGAGGCCAACCTGGTCGGCGACGCCGCCGAGACCCTGCGCCGGCTGATCCCCATGCTGGAGCGCAAGGAGGACCGCAGCTGGCGCAAGACCGTCGAGGAGAACACCGCCCGCTGGTGGGAGGTGATGCAGCGCCGGGCCGAGGTGTCCGCCCACCCGCTCAACCCGGAGCACGTGGTGCACGCCCTCGACGCCCTGCTGCCCGAGGACGCGATCGTCACCGCCGACTCCGGCTCCGCCGCCAACTGGTACGCCCGGCACCTGCGGATGCGCGGCACCATGCGCGGCTCGCTCTCCGGCACCCTCGCCACCATGGGGCCCGGTGTGCCGTACGCGATCGGCGCGAAGTTCGCCCACCCCGACCGGCCGGCGATCGCGATCGTCGGCGACGGCGCCATGCAGATGAACGGCCTCGCCGAGCTGATCACCGCCGCCAAGTACTACCAGGAGTGGTCGGACCCGCGGCTGGTCGTCGCCGTCCTCAACAACCACGACCTCAACCAGGTCACGTGGGAGATGCGCGCCATGCAGGGCGCCCCCCAGTTCGAGGCCTCGCAGAGCATCCCGGACGTCCGCTACGCCGACATCGCGGTGCTGCTCGGCCTGCACGGCGTGCGCGTCGAGCAGCCCGAGGACGTGGAACCGGTGTGGCGTCAGGCCCTCGCCGCCGACCGGCCGTTCGTCATCGACTTCCGCACCGACCCCGCCGTCCCGCCGATCCCGCCGCACGCCAGCTGGGACCAGATCACGTCCGCCGCCTCCGCCGTGCTGCACGGCGACAGCGACCGCGCCGCGGTGGTGAAGCAGGGCGTCAAGGCCAAGATCCAGGAGTTCCTGCCCGGCCGGGGGAAGGGGTGAATCCGGTGCGCACCCGCCGAACGGACCCGCCGTCCGCCCTGGCGCGGCTGGTGGCGAACGTGCGGCACGGCCGCTTCGAACGGTCGCTGTCGCTGCTGACCTCCGCGGGCGCGCTGATCACCGCTGCGGAGATCTACCTGGAGCACGACCGGGCCGGCTTCGGCAACCGGATGATGTGGTGGCCCGTCGCGCTGGGCCCGCTCGGCGCCGCGGCCGGCATCGCCGGCTTCCGCAGCGAACGCGCCGCGCACACCGTGCTGCCGGTGGTCTCCGCGGCCGTCGTCGCCAACGGGCTGCAGGGCACCTGGCTGCACGTCCGCGGCATCGCGCAGAAGCCCGGCGGCTGGTCGATGGCCCGCTTCAACATCGAGACCGGGCCGCCGCTGTTCGCCCCGCTGCTGGTCACCGTGGTCGGCGGCATGGGCCTGCTCGCCTCCGTGCTGCGCCGGGAGAGGTGAGCCGTGGGAGGACAGCACCTGCCGACCGGCCGCCGCGTCCCGTCGGGGGAGAGCGGCCGCCGCTTCCCGGACTTCGACGTCCTCGACCGGGTCCCCGACTGGGACCCGGCCACCGCCGCCACCGTCGTCGGCCGCCTCGCCCGCCAGCCGGACCTGCGGTTCTTCACCCCCGCCGAGGAGGCCGCTGCCGGCGCCCTGTTCGACCGGCTGCTCGCCCAGGACGGCCCGCCCGGCGCCCCGAAGGTGCCCGTGCTGCAGATGGTCGACGCCCGGCTCGCCGAGGCGCAGACCGACGGCTGGCGCTACACCGACATGCCCGAGGACGGCGACGCCTGGCGGGCCACCCTCGCCGCCCTCGACGAGGACGCCGCGGAGCGGCACGGCGCCGCCTCCTTCGCCGACCTCGACACCGGGCAGCAGAAGGAGCTGGTCCAGGCCGTCCAGGACCTGCACGGCAAACCCTGGCACGGCCTGCCCGCCCAGCACGTGTGGAGCCTGTGGACCCGCTACGCCTGCACCGCCTTCTACTCCCACCCCTGGGCCTGGAACGAGATCGGCTTCCCCGGCCCGGCCTACCCGCGCGGCTACCAGCGCCTCGGCATCGGCCTGCGCGAGCCCTTCGAGGCGGCGGACGCGGACCCCGTCGACCCGGCGGACCCTCGTGACGGCAGGAGGACCGGATGAGCGGCGCCGTACGCAGCCGGCTCCGCGAGGCCGCCGGCACCCTGCGCCTCACGGCCTCCTCGCAGAAGGCGATCCGCGAACGCAACGCCTCCGCCTGGCTGCTGCCCGAGGACGGCACCCGCTTCGACCACCGGCTGGTCGAGCACATGCGGCGCTTCGACGACACCGAGGAGGTCGACCTCGTGGTGGTCGGCTGCGGCGCGGGCGGCGCCACCCTCACCCAGCGGATGGCGCACGCCGGCTGGTCCGTGGTCTGCCTGGAGGCCGGGCCGTTCTGGGACCCGGACACCCACTGGGTCAGCGACGAGGCCGGCTCCCACCACCTGTACTGGACCGAACCGCGGGTCATCTCCGGCACCGACCCCGTCCCGATGGGCTCCAACAACTCCGGCCGCGGCGTGGGCGGTTCGACCGTGCACTTCGCCGGCTTCGTGCCGCGCTTCCACCCCTCCGACTTCTCCACCCGCAGCGACGACGGCGTCGGCGCCGACTGGCCGATCCGCTACGAGGACCTGCGGCCCTCCTACGAACGGATCGAGCAGGAGCTGCCGGTCGCCGGCCAGTACTGGCCCTGGGGCGACCCGCACCCCTACCCGCACGCCCCGCACCCGGTCGGCGGCAACGGCGAGATCCTGCTGCGCGGCGCCGACGCCCTCGGGCTGAACGCCCGGGTCGGCCCGGTCGCCATCACCAACGGCCGCTTCGGCAACCGCCCGCACTGCATCTACCGCGGCTTCTGCCTGCAGGGCTGCAAGGTCAACGCCAAGGCCTCCACCCTCATCACCCACGTGCCCGACGCGCTCGCGCACGGCGCCGAGATCCGCACCGAGGCGATGGCCGTCGCCGTCGAGACCGACCCGCAGGGACGCCGCGCCATCGGCGTGCGCTACCTGCGCAACGGCCGCGAACACCTGCAGCGGGCCCGCACGGTGGCGGTGGCCGGCTACTCGGTCGAGACCTCCCGGCTGCTGCTCAACTCCGCCAGCCGCCGCTTCCCCGACGGCCTGTGCAACGACCACGACCAGGTCGGCCGCTACCTGATGGTCCAGGGCGCCCCGCAGAGCGCCGGACGCTTCACCGAGGAGATCCGCTCGTACAAGGCACCCCCGCCGGAGGTCTCCTGCGAGGACTTCTACGAGACCGACCCCGCCGCCGACTTCAAGCGCGGCTACGCGATCCAGACCATCTCGCCCCTGCCGATCACCTGGGCCGAGCACGTCGCCGCCCAGGGCCACTGGGGGCACGACCTGCGCCGCTACATGCAGGACTACATCCACTGGGGCACCCTCGGCGCGCTCTGCGAACTGCTGCCGCTGCCCGGCAACCGGGTCACCCTCTCCGGGGAGAAGGACCGCCACGGCCTGCCGGTCGCCGACTTCGCCTACAGCCAGTGCGACAACGACCGGGCCGTCATCAGGGCCGCCCGCGCCACCATGGAGCGGATCCTGAAGGCGGCCGGCGCCACCGAGGTCATCACCATCGAGCGCTACGCCCACCTGGTCGGCGGCTGCCGGATGGCCGCCCGCCCCGAGGACGGCGTCGTCGACCGCGACCTGCGCAGCTTCGCCGTCCCCAACCTGATGATCACCGACGGCAGCGTGCTGCCCACCCAGGGCTCCGCCAACCCGGCGCTGACCATCATGGCGCTGGTCGACCGCGCCGCGCAGCGGCTGGCCGCCGGGGCGCGCGGCGGCCCGGCGGAGCGGAGCCGGCCGTGAACGGCGGCGGACCGGCGCTGGACGGCCTCGACGTCCAGGTGCTGGAGATCCCGACCGACGGCCCCGAGGCCGACGGCACCCTCGCCTGGGACAGCACCACCATGGTCCTCGTGACGGCCCGGGCGGGGGAGGCCACCGGCCTCGGCTGGACGTACGGCGCCCCCGCCACCGCGCAGGCCGTCACCGGGCTGCTCGCCCCCGCCGTCACCGGCCGCCCGGCGTTGGACGTGCCCGCCGCCAACGAGGCGATGGCCCGGGCCGTCCGCAACGCCGGCCGTCCCGGCCTGGTCGCGGGCGCCGTCTCCGCCGTCGACGTCGCCCTGTGGGACCTCAAGGCCCGGCTGCTCGACCTCCCGCTGGCGCGCCTGCTCGGCGCCGCCCGCGACGAGGTGCCCGTCTACGGCAGCGGCGGCTTCACCACCTACTCCGACCACCGGCTCGCCGAACAGCTCACCGGCTGGTCCCGGCAGGGCCTCACCCGATTCAAGATCAAGATCGGGGAGGGGTGGGGCGGCGACGAGCAACGCGACCTGCGGCGCACCGAACGGGCCCGCACCCTGATCGGCGAGGACGCCGAACTGTACGTCGACGCCAACGGCGCCTACACCCGCAAACAGGCCGTCCGGATCGGCCGCACCCTCGCCGGACCCGGCGTCACCTGGTTCGAGGAACCCGTCTCCTCCGACGACCTCACCGGCCTCGCCCTCGTCCGCGACGCCGTCACCGCCGACGTCGCCGCCGGCGAATACGGCTACGACCTGCCGTACTTCGCCCGGATGGCGCCGACCGTCGACTGCCTGCAGGCCGACGCCACCCGCTGCGGCGGCCTCACCGTCTGGCTGCGCGCCGCCGCCCTCGCCGAGGCGCACGGCCTCCACCTGTCCGGGCACTGCGCGCCGCACGTGCACGCCCACGCCGCCGCCGCGATCCCCAACCTCCGCCACCTGGAGTGGTTCCACGACCACGTCCGGATCGAGCACCTCCTCTTCGACGGCGCCCTCGACCCCGCCGGCGGCGGCATCCACCCCGGCGACGACGGCGCCCCCGGCCTCGGACTGACCCTCAGACCGCAGGAGGCCGAACGCTTCCGCACCCACTGACCCCGCAGAGAGGACCCATGGCCCCGAGCGGCAACGCCCCCGCCCCGCACGCCCTGCGCGACTACGCCCTGCTCGCCGACGGCGAACGCGGCGCCCTCGTCGGCCCGCGCGGCGACGTCGTCTGGATGTGCGCACCCGGCTGGGACAGCGACGCCGTCCTCACCGCCCTGATCGGCGGCACCGGCCACTACACCGTCACCCCCGCCGAACCCTTCGTCTGGGGCGGCTACTACGAGGACGGCGGCCTGATCTGGCGCAGCCGCTGGACGACCACCACCGGCATCGTCGAATGCCGCGAGGCCCTCGCCCACCCCGGCGACCCGCACCGAGCCGTGCTGCTGCGCCGGATCCTCGCCGTCGACGGGGCCGCCCGCGTCGACGTCCACCTGGAGCCGGCGGCCGGCTTCGGCGTCCACCCGATGCACGGCCTGCGCCGCGACGACGCCGGCCGCTGGACGGCCCGGACCGGCGACCTGCACCTGCGCTGGACCGGCGCCCCCGGTGCCCGGCCCGCCGGCCCGGACGGCACCGCCCTCACCGCCGCGGTACGCCTGGACGCCGGCGCCCACCACGACCTGGTGCTGGAGGTCTCCGACCGGCCGCTGCCGCCGCCGGACCCGGCCGACGTGCTCTGGCGCGGCACCGAGGAGTCCTGGGCCGACTGCGTCCCCGACCTGCCGCACGTCCTCGGACGCCGCGACGCCCGGCACGCCGTCGCCGTGCTGCGCGGCCTCACCGGCGCCGGCGGAGGCACCGTCGCCGCCGCCACCACCAGCCTCCCCGAACGGGCCGAACAGGGCCGCAACTACGACTACCGGTACGTCTGGATCCGCGACCAGTGCTACATCGGCCAGGCCGCCGCGGCCGCAGAAACGCACCCGCTGCTCGACGGCTCCGTCCGCTTCGTCACCGCCCGGCTGCTGGCCGACGGGCCGGCCCTCGCCCCCGCCTACACCCCCGCCGGGACGGCCGTCCCCGGCCAGCGCACCCTCGACCTGCCCGGCTACCCCGGCGGCTCCGACGTCGTCGGCAACCACGTCAACCGGCAGTTCCAGCTGGACGCGCTCGGCGAGAGCCTGCTCCTGCTCGCCGCCGCCGCCCGGCACGACCGGCTCGACGCCGACGGCCGGCGGGCCGCCCTGATCGCGGCCGAGGCCGTCGAGGCCCGCCACGGCGAACCGGACGCCGGGATCTGGGAACTCCACGACGACCGCTGGGCGCACAGCCGGCTGATCTGCGCCGCCGGACTGCGCGCCGCCGCGGCCGCCCCCGTCGCCGACACCGGCCGCGCCGCCCACTGGGAGGCGCTGCCCGACCGGATCACCGCCGACACCGCGGCCGACAGCCTGCACCCCACCGGCCGCTGGCAGCGCACCCCCACCGACCCCGCGGTGGACGCCGCGCTGCTGCTGCCCGCCGTCCGCGGCGCCCTGCCCGCCGACGACCCGCGCACCACGGCCACCCTGCGGGCCGTCCGCGCCGACCTCGTCCAGGACCACTACCTCTACCGGTTCCGCCACGACCGCCGCCCGCTGGAGGAGGCGGAGGGCGCCTTCCTGCTGTGCGGCTTCGTGCTCGCCCTCGCCGAGCACCAGCAGGGCGACGCGGTGGAGGCCGTGCGCTGGTTCGAACGCAACCGCGCCGCCTGCGGGCCCGCCGGGCTGTACGCCGAGGAGTTCGACGTCGCCCAGCGCCAGCTGCGCGGCAACCTGCCGCAGGCCTTCGTCCACGCGCTGCTGCTGGAGGCCTCCGTCCGTCTCGCACAACCCGTCTGACGGCGCATCATTCACCGGATCCGCACATCCCGGGCCGTGTGGCCGGCCGGCCTGCGGGCAGACGCGGGGCCCACCACGGTGCGCTGCGCCGGCCCGGCGAAGGGAGTTGCCACAGATGGAAGGCGTCACCGCCCGCATGCCCATGCGGCTGATCACCGGAGCCGACTCGGTCCACGACCTGAGCGTCGTCTGCCACTACCGCACCGACGACCCCTACGCCGTCCACCTGGACTTCCACGGCTTCGACCCCGAGGCCACCTGGGTCGTCGCCCGCGACCTGCTGCTCGCCGGGCTCCGCGGGCCGGCCGGCGGCGGCGACGTCCGCGTCGAACCCTGCTGCGACACCGACGTGTTCATCGCACTGGGCCGGCAGGCCGACGTGGCCCTGCTGCACACCCCGGTGGGCCACCTGACCCGCTTCCTCGCCGTCACCACCGAACTGGTGCCGGTCGGCTCGGAGGCCGCCCGGATCGACTGGGACGGCTGCATCACGGCGCTGCTCTCCGCCTGAGTCCGCAGGGACGGCGGAGGAGGTGTTCCCGGCGCCGCCCCGGGTAGCCGCCGCACCGGAGGGGGGCCGCCACGGAGAGGATCGGCACGCCATGACCGAGTACGGCTACTTCCTGTCCTGCGAGGAGTTCACGCCCGCCGAACTGATCGACCAGGCCCGGCGCGCGCAGCGGGCCGGATTCACCCGGCTGGCGATCTCCGACCACTTCCACCCGTGGAACGACGCCCAGGGCAACAGCCCGTTCGTCTGGTCGATGATCGGCGCACTGTCGCAGGCCGTGGACCTGCCGGTCACCACCCTGGTGACCTGCCCGACCGTCCGGCTGCACCCGGCCGTCACCGCGCAGGCCGCGGCCACCTCCAGCGTGCTGCTGGGCGGACGGTTCACCCTCGGCGTCGGCACCGGCGAGGCGCTGAACGAGCACGTCCTCGGTGACCGCTGGCCGTCCTTCGACGACCGGGCCGCCATGCTGGAGGAGGCCGTCGAGGTGATGCGCGCGCTCTTCACCGGCCGCCAGGTCAGCCACCGCGGCCGCCACTACACGGTCGACAACGCCCGGCTCTACACCGCACCCGACGGACCGCTGCCGGTGTACGTCTCCGGCTTCGGGCCGAACGCCGCCGAACTGGCCGGCCGGATCGGCGACGGCTTCGTCACCATGACCCCGGACGCCGACCTGGTCGCCGCCTTCCGCGAGGGCGGCGGCGCGGGAAAACCCGTCGTCGGCGGGGTGAAGGTCTGCTGGAGCAGCAACCGCGAGAAGGCCGTCGACACCGTCCACCGGCTCTGGCCCACCGAGCTGCTGCCCGGCGAACTCGCCCAGCTGCTGCCCACCCCCGCGCACTTCGAGCAGGCCGGTGAACTCGTCACCCGCGACATGATCGACGACGCGGTGACCTGCGGCGACGATGCCCAGCAGCACATCGACACGGTGCGCGGCTACGCCCGCGCCGGCTTCGACGAGGTGTACGTCGGCCAGGTGGGCCCCGACCAGGAGGTCTTCTTCGACGCCTACCGCGAACTCGTGCTGCCCGCCCTGCGCTCCTGACCGCAGCCCGCGGCCGCCCCCGTTTGTCCCGCCGCCGACCGGGGAGCCGCACGGTATGACAGAGCACCGACCCGCCCCACGGACCGTGGTGATCACCGGCGCGAGCGGAGGCATCGGCCGCGCCTGCGCGGCCGCCTTCGCCGCCCGCGGCGACCGGCTCGCGCTGATCGCCCGCGGCCGCGCCGGCCTCGACGGGGCCGTGCACCAGGCCGAACGGGCCGGCGCCGCGAAGGCGATCGCGATCGAGGCCGACGTCGCCGACCCCGACGCCGTCGAGGCCGCCGCCCGGCGTGCCGAGGAGGAACTCGGACCGATCGACGTCTGGGTCAACGACGCCTTCTCCTCCGTCTTCGCCCCCTTCACCGAGATCACCCCCGAGGAGTTCCGCCGCGTCACCGAGGTCTCCTACCTCGGCTACGTCTACGCCACCGGCGCCGCACTGCGCCGGATGCTGCCCCGCGGCCGCGGCACCGTCGTCCAGGTCGGCTCCGCGATCGCCTACCGCGGCATCCCGCTGCAGACCGCCTACAGCGGCGCCAAGCACGCCATCCAGGGCTGGCACGAGGCACTGCGCTGCGAACTCCTCGCCTCCGGCACCGCCGTGCGGACCACCATGGTGCAGATGCCCGCGGTCAACACCCCGCAGTTCGACTGGGTGCGCTCCCGGCTGCCCCGACGGGCGCAGCCCGTACCCCCGATCTACCAGCCCGAGATCGCCGCCCGCGCGGTGCTGTACGCCGCCGACCACCCCGCCCGCCGCGAGTACTGGGTCGGCGCCAGCACCGTCGCCACCCTGATCGCCAACGCCGTGGCACCCGGCCTGCTGGACCGCTACCTCGCCCGGACGGGCTTCGACTCCCAGCAGACCCACGAACCGCGGCCCGCCGACGGGCCGGACAACCTGTTCGAGCCCGCCGACCGCGACACGGACTTCGGCGCGCACGGCCGCTTCGACCGGAAGGCCCGCGCCCGCAGCCGCCAGCAGCAGGCCGCGCACGCCCTCGGCAGCCTCGACACCGCCGCCGCGCACACCGCCGGACGGGTGATCCCCGGCCTGCGGCCGGCGCTGCCCGGCCCGCACACCGCCGCCGAGCTGGCGGCCGGCGCATGACGGCCGGAACCCGGCCGCGGCGCGCCTCCGACCGCCGTACGACAGGAGTGACCACCATGGGATCCGTCCCGACGCCCCCCGACCCGGACGTCACCCCGGTGCCGCCCGACCCGCCCCCGCCGCCCGGCTCGCCGACCCCGCCGCCCGAGCCGCCCCGCCCGGGGCCGCCCGGCGAGGAGCCGGACACCGAACCCGATCCGGACGAGCCCGTCGAGCCGCCGGACTGACCGCCGCCCAGGCTGCCGCCCGGAGAGCCGCCCCACGGAGGACCCCATCGACGGAAGGACGACGCGGGTGGTCGCGGGCGCGGCCGAGATCGCCGTGCGGTCGGGCGCGCTCACGGGCCTGACGGTGCTGCTGATCAGCACCGTGTCGCCGGACGAACTGCTGGTCGCCGCCACCGCCGCACTCGGCGCCGCCTGTGCCGCCCGAGCCATGCGCCGTGCCGCGGGCGTCCGGTGGCGCGGCGCCCGCGGTGCCGGACGGGCGGTGCTGCTGCTGCCCTGGGCGGTGCTGCGCGGCTGCGGCACGCTACTGGCCGCCGCGGTGCGCCGTCCCGAGGACGCCGTGCTGCGCCGGACGGCCGTCCGGCAGGGCGCCGACCCCGGCTGGGCGGGCATCGTGCTGGCCGCCTCGCCGGACACCTGCGTCCTCGACATGCCGCACGAGGACGACCCCCTGCTGCACACCCTCGACCGGCGCCCGGGACCGGTGGAGAAGACCGTCACCGACCCGGGGGAGCGGCGGTGAGCGCCTGGACGGCCGCGGCCCTGGTGCTGCTGGCCGTCGACGTACCCGCCTGCGTGTGGGCGCTCTCCAGGGGCGGCACCGTGGGCCGGCTGATCGGGTTCTGCCTGCTGTCGAGCGTGGTCGGGGCGGTGTTCCTGCTGCTGCCCCCGGCCTACGACCGGCCGTCCTACCAGGACCTCGCGCTGGTGCTGTCCGTCCTCGCCCCCGCGGGGACGCTGGTCTTCACCCGCTTCGTCGCCGGCCGCAGCGGCGAACCCGACGAGGACGGCCCCGAAACGGACGGAGGATCACCATGACGGCCGGTCATGTCACCGCCCTGGTGCTGCTGTGGACGGGAGTCGCCTTCGTCCTGCTGTCGGCCCTCGCCCTCGTCCGGCTGCGCGGCACCCCGATGCGGCTGCACGCGCTCGCCCCCGCCTCCTGCGCCGGACTGCCGCTGATCGCCGCCGCGGTCGCCGTCGACCAGGGCGCCGGCCGGGCGGCCGCCAAGACGCTCTTCACCGGCCTGCTGTTCACCGCCGGCGGCACCGCCACCACGATCGCCGTCGGCCGGGCCGTCCGGCAGACCGAGGACGGGGAGGACGGGTGAACCACTGGCTGATCGGCCTCGCCCTGCTCTGCACGGCCGTCGCCGCGCAGAGCTGACGGCGGACGCGGTCAGGCGTGCTGCGGCATGCTGTCGTGCACCCGGTCCGGGGGCTTCGCCGCCTGCCACTTCCGGCCGAGGGCGTGCTGCAGCAGTTCGGCGGCCTCGGCCTGCCGGGCGTCGAGAATCTCCGCCTGCCGGTCGGCCCGTGCCGACAGCCGCTGGAGCCGGGCGGTGAGCAGGTCGTCGGAGCACGCCGCCCGCAGCGCCCGCCAGAGCGCGATCTTGCCCTGGACGCCGGAGCGCATCGCCTCCGTCTCCAGCAGGTCGCTCAGCGGCGAGCGGCGCAGCACCCGCCCGTTGAGCTTCAGCCGGCCGGCCAGCTCGGCACCCGCGCCGAGCAGCATCCGGTGCCGCCGGGGCCGGACACCGAGCGCCCGCATCAGGGCGACGAGTTCGTCCCGGTCCTCGGCGATCTCCCGGGCCATGGTCCGCAGATCGGGGGCGTCCGGGCCGGCAGGGTGCGTGCGGGCGATCCGGCGGGCGAGCGCCGTACCGCCGTACGAGCCGGCCAGGTGGTCGTTGAGGTAGATGGCGAGCAGCCGCTCGCCGTCGCGGTCGGTCATGGTGGCACTCCTTGCACGGTGCGGGTCCGCCGTCAGGCGGCGAGGGCCGTCGGCCGCAGCAGGACCTTCGTCCAGCCGTCGTCCCGGTGGTCGAAGCAGCGGTAGCCGCGCGGCGCCTCGGTGAGGGGAAGCTCGTGGGAGACCAGGAAGGACGGCTCGGCCCGTCCGGCGGTGATCAGGTCGCGCAGCCGGGCGTTGTACCGCTTCACCGGGCACTGGCCGGTGCCCATCCGCTGGCCCTTGGTGAAGAAGGTGCCGTAGTCGAAGCCGATCCGGCCCTCCTCGGCGCCGTCGGTGGCGGCCTCCGGGTCCTCGGGGACGTAGACGCCGACCACGCCGATGCCGCCGGCCGTCCGGACGGCCCTGACCAGCTGGTCCAGGACGAGCTCGGGGTGCTCCCGGCCGGTCGGGTCGTGCGCCTGGTAGCCGACCGCCTCGACGCCGCAGTCCGCGCCGGCGCCGTGGGTGGCGTCGGTGATCTGCTCGACCGGGTCGGCCGCGGAGAAGTCGACCGGCTCGGCGCCGATCCGCTCGGCGAGCGCCAGCCGGTCCGGCTCCTCGTCGACGACGAAGACCCGGGCGGCGCCGCGGATCACCGCACTGTGCGCGGCCAGCAGGCCGACCGGGCCCGCGCCGAACACCGCCACGGTGTCGCCCGGCCGCATGCCGGCCAGCTCGGTGCCGTGCCAGCCGGTCGGGAAGATGTCCGACAGCATGGTGAAGTCGTTCTCGTGCTCGGTGCCCGCCGGGAGCTCCAGCAGGTTGAAGTCCGCGTGCGGCACCCGCAGGTACTCGGCCTGCCCGCCGCGGTACGGGCCCATGTTGGCGTAGCCGTACGCCGCGCCGTCGACGCCCTCGGTCGGGTTCGTCCGCAGGCAGAACGCCGTCAGCCCCTCCACGCAGTTGCGGCAGCTGCCGCAGGCGATGTTGAACGGCACGGACACCCGGTCGCCCGGCTCGATCCGGGTGACGCCCGGGCCGGTCTCCTCGACGATGCCCATGTTCTCGTGACCGAGGACCTTGCCCTCCTCCACCGAGGTGCGGCCCTCGTACATGTGCAGGTCGGAACCGCAGATGTTGGTCGTGGTGATACGCACGACCGCGTCCCCCGGGGCCTCCAGCCGCGGATCGGGCACCTCCTCGACCGACACCTCGAACGGCCCCTTGAACACCACTGCCTTCACGTCGACCACCCTCTCCGCGCATCACGTCGTCCGGTGGTCGCGGCTGCCCGTCGCGGGATGGCGGAAACCGCCGAGGCCGGCCGTTTGCCCGGCCGGGGCACGGACAGGCGCCGACGGGGGAGTTCCCGCACGGGCACCGCCCGTGCGGGCCCGACACCGGAGACGGAGAAGCCCATGCACCACCACGACGACCGCTTCCACGGCGCCACCGCACTGGTCACCGGCGGATCCCGCGGGCTGGGCCTGCTGATCGCCGGCGAACTCGCCGACCGCGGCGCCCGGGTGATGATCTGCGCCCGCGATCCGCAGGAACTCGCCACCGCCGAACGCGAGCTGAGCAGCCGCGGCACCGTCGCCTCCACCGTCTGCGACCTCGCGGAACCGGACGCCCCCGAACGGCTGGTCGCCGCCACCGTCGAGCGGTTCGGCCGGCTCGACGTGCTGGTGAACAACGCCGGACTGATCCAGGTCGGCCCGCTGGAGGCCTTCACCGCCGAGGACTTCGACCGTGCACTGGACGTCATGGTGCGGGCGCCCGTCCGGCTGGTGCTCGCCGCCCTGCCCGGCATGCGCGAGCGCCGCAGCGGCACCGTCGTCACCGTCTCCTCGATCGGCGGCCGCATCCCGGCCCCGCACCTGCTGCCCTACGTCACCGCCAAGTTCGCGCTCGCCGGGCTGTCCGCGGGCCTGCGCGCCGAACTCGCCGCCGACGGCATCAGCGTCACCACCGTGCTGCCGGGCCTGATGCGCACCGGCTCGCACCGGGCCGCCGCCTTCGCCGGCCGGCCCGAGCGCGAGTACGCCTGGTTCGGGCCCGCCGCGAGCCTGCCGCTGCTCTCCATGGACGCGTCCCGCGCCGCCCGGGCGATCGTCCGGGCCGCCGAACGGGGCCGCCCCGAGCTGGTGCTCACCCCCGCGGCCAAGCTCGGCAGCCGCGTCTACGGCCTGGCGCCCGCCACCACCACCCGCGCCCTCACCCTGGCGGCCCGGCTGCTGCCCTCCGCCGGCGCCCGGCCGAGCCGCCCGGTCGCGGGCACCGACGCCGCAGCCGAAGCCGAGCGCAGGTACCCGCCGGTCGGTGCACTGACCGGCCTCGGCGACCGCGCGGGACGCGGCACCAACGAGCCGCAATGACCGGCGGCCCGTAGTCGCAGCGGACAGCGCCAGAGCCGTGCGGGGGAGTGGACTGCGCTCACGGGGGAAGCCGCCGGTCAGCCGCACCGATCCGGAGGACCGCCGCGATGAGCACGGACAGCCGAACGTCGAACGCCCGCCGGTCACCGAACCCCCGCCGCACGCGGATGCAGCAGCGCCACCCCCGGCACGAGCGCCGAGGCGAGGCCCGGCTGCCCGCGATGGCGGCCACCCTGGTGGCGATCATGCTCTACCTCGCCCTGCCGGAGCCGCTGCTCGTCGCCCCTCGCTACGTCCTGCCGGCTCTGGAGGTGCTGCTCCTGATCCCGCTGGTCGCGGTGAACCCGCACCGGATGACCCGCGAGAACCGCCTGTCCAGAACCCTGTCACTGGCCCTGGTCGGCCTGATCGGCGTGAGCAACTTGGTGGCGCTGGGCCTGCTCGTCCACGCGTTGGTGGCGGCGGACGTCGAGGACGGCGGATCGCTGCTGGTCGCCGCCCTCCAGGTCTGGGCCACCGACGTCATCGTCTTCGGACTCGCGTTCTGGGAACTCGACCGCGGCGGACCTGTCACGCGCACCCAGGTGCCGCGCACGGACCTCCCCCTCGCGGACTTCCGTTTCTCCCAGGACGAGAACCACGACGCGGTGGAGGAGGTCGCCGACGGTTCCAGCCGCTCCTGCGACTGGGCGCCCACTCTGATCGACTACCTCTACGTCTCGGTGACCAACTCCACCGCTTTCAGCCCGACCGACACCATGCCGCTCTCCGCCCGCGCCAAGATCCTCATGGGCGTCGAGAGCATCGCCGCGCTCATCACCTCCCTCCTCGTCATCGCCCGCGCGGTCAGCGTCCTGCACTGACCCGCCCTCGGCCCGGGGGAGATCCACGTCCGCGGTCGCGGTGGGCCCCGTGCTGCCGTAGACCGGGGGTATGGACGAGGAGAAGACGTCGTGGCATCCCGGTGAGATCGTGCCCGCGAGCGGGATCTACGAGTGCGACTGCGGGGCCGGGCACCACTGGAGCACGGATGTGAAGGGGCACCGGTTCCCGCCGCTTCCGGCCGGCTGTCCGGGCGGGTCGTGGTCGCTGAAGACGGAGGCGCATCCGGGCACGTGACGACGCGCGGGCGCGCCGAACGAGGTCTGGCGCGTGGTGCCCGGACCGTTTCGTTGATCTGGGGTGACGGCGGTGGGTGAGGGTCCGGTGCTGTGGGCGCTGGTGGTGCGGGAGACGGGCGACGGTACCGCGCTGGCCGAGGTCGTCGTCGAGGTCGACGCCGGCCATTGGGGCGGCTTGGCGACGGACGCGTGGGAGAGCGGGTTCGTGGCTGCGGGCGGCGTGCCGGTGTCGACGGGGACGGTGCAGGTCCGATCGGGCCGGTTCGAGCGGCTGGTGCTGGTCGGCGGCCGTGAGGTGTGGGAGCCGACGCCGGTGATGGAGGCGCCGCGGGAGTGGTTGTCGGCCGCGGCGGGGGCCGGCGGCGTTGTGGTGACCGTGGTGGCGCCCGGCACGTGGCCGCCCGATCTCGCCGACGTTGCGGCCGGCCGCCAGGCGCAGGTCTTCGCGGACTGGCTGGACGAGGTGCGGGCGAGCGGGGCGGTGCTGCAGGGCGTGGCGGACCTCGACGCCGGGTGAGCCCTGCGGGGCGTCCGGGCAACCGGAGCATGCGCGAGGTCACGGTCGTCGCCGACGGTGTCGTGGTCGGCCCCGTGGAGGGCGGGCCGGCCGCCGGGGACCTGCTGTGCCTGGGCGATGGCGTCGAGGGCGTGTTCCGCCGGGGAGACGAGTGCGGTGCGGCGGGCCCCGCCGTGTGCCCACCGGGTCAGCCGGACACGGCGTAGCGTCGATGGCGGGGGCCACCGGGCGCCGGGGCGGAACAGCTGCATCGGGTTCGAGCGATCGGAGACCCGTCATGGCCGACACGTCCCACCGGCAGGTGGTGTTCGAGACGGCGGATCCCGATGCCGCTCGGGAGTCGCTGGAGGGCCTGTACGACGGGTCTGCTCGCTCTGGCCATGCGCTGGCACGGCGGACCCGGCCGGTCGGCGGGGATCTGCGAGGTACCGCTGGAGACGTTCGTCGCGGCCGTCGACCTGCTGCGCTCTCGTGGAGCGGAGCGCGTCGGCTTCCCCGGCCGGTCCAAGGGTGCCGAGGCTACGCTGCTCACCGCGGTCCACGAGCCGCGCGTCGACGCGGACCCACGCCCGACGTCCGGACGCAGCCGCGATCCCGGTGGAGAAGGCGTCCGCCGACATCCTGCTCGTCGCCGGCGGCGACGACGCGATGCGGCCCTCCCCGCGGTACGCCGAGCAGCTGGCCGCGCGGCGCCGCGCAGCCGCCGCCCCGGTCCACCTGGTGACCCGCGACGACGCCGGACACCGGCCGCGCTTCCCGGGTGAAGGCCCCGCCGCACCCTCGAAGACCTTTGCCTACGGAGGGACGGCCCGCAGCGACGCCCTGCTCGGCGAAGCAGCCTGGGCATCCATCCTCGGCCTGCTCCATCCGGGGCATACCAACGCCACCGGGACCCTGCAGTGGCGCCATGAGCGCCGCGCGGCTGCGTCGCGCACGTCGATCGATTGAGGACCTGTGTCTGCTCCGCTGCCGAGCAGAATCGACCGTAGGGGGCACCGTGAGCGTGATGCAGCGGTAATGACCGCCGATCTGAGGGCGTGGTCAGATGTTCCACACTGTGCGTGCCGACAGGACGGGAGAGTGGAGAGTCTTCGTGGTCGCCGCAGAGGACGTTGAACGATGCTTCGGCCTGCCCCGGGGCTACTCGGACGTGGAGGCGTGGGGAGCCATCGAGGAGGTGGCCGGGGAACTGCCCACGGAGTACAAGCAGTTCGTCGCCGCGTACGGCCCCGGCGTGGTCGGCGACTTCCTGTCGGTGTTCCACCCGAAGAGCGCCGGGTACACCATGCTGGATCTGATGAACACGACGGGACCGCTGTACCAGGCGCTGGTGCCGCGCAGGATTCCGTACGACCTCCATCCCCGTGAGCGTGGGATGGTGCTGTGGGCCAACACCCAGGAGGGCGACGCCTGCTTCCTGATCCCCCGTGCGGACGGCTCCTGGGGGATCGGCGTCCGGTTCCCGCCAGTGGGGCGCCTGGGAGGAGTACGACCAGGACGTCCCCAGCTGGTTGGTCAGCCAGGTCGACGGGGACCTGCAGATCCCCGGTCTGCCGCTCCGGGTACGTGGAGGCTTCGCTCCAGAGACCTGAGCAGTGGTTCGGGGGGACGGTCCCGGTAGTGGTCACCGGGGTGACCGCAAGGTGATCAGTCCCGTTGGGCTTCGCGGGACGCCGCAGGGCCGGCCCGGCGGGTACATGCGCTTGGCGCAACACGGAGTGGAGCCGCCTGCTGCCGCTGGAGCGGTGTTGCCGCGCGACCCTCTACGGCGCGATGTCACCCTCCCAGCACATCCGCCCCGGATGTGCTGGCGACCAGCGGTACACGGAGAGGCCGCCCGGGTGAGTGCAGCGCTCGCCCGAGTCGAGTGCTACGCCGCCGGTGATTTCCGTGAGGGTGAGCGGGAGGACATCCAGATAGGAACCATCGAGGGGCCCGGCGAACAGTTCCATACGGCCTGCTCCCGGTTCGCTCCACAGTCCGGTGCCCGGTCCTCGTTCCGGCCCGTGCGGCTCGCTCCCGACCGGATCGGGCCACGCAGGCTTCATCGGCTCTCCGCCTTCCGCTCCAGCTGACACCGAGCGTCCTCCCCGTGTGTGCCCGTTGCGCCCGGAGCCGGTGTCCGGCTTCGGCGTCCTGTACAGGTCAAGCGCTGCGGACTTCTGAAGTGTCACGGGGTGGGTGGGTCCGGGCGTAGGTGCAGCGTGGTCAGGACGCGAAGGAGCGGGCGCTGGTGGACGGCGGCACTGCCCGCGCGGACCCGGCCGGGCTGATGCCGCGGCCGGGTGTCTTCGAAGACGCGAGGGCCGTGCGTCCCGAGCCGCACCTGAACAGCGCGACCCGGTGAATCTGGTTCAGCTGCTCGTCGCCGCCCCCGGCAGGGCTGTGAGGACGGCGGCTCCACCGGTACGCGCACCACTCTTCGGCCCAGGGCTCGGCACCGACCCGTCGGTGCCGGGCCGGTGTCGTTTCAGGACCGCGCGCTTCGGGACCAGAACTACGCTGGCACTCCTTTCACCCGTCCGATTTCACCCGTCCGAGGAGCAGCGTGCCGCCGTCCTTCGTGCACCGGATCACCAAATACGACCCCGCTGACCGTGACGAGCACGGCCACTACTGCGGCGCCGAGGACGCGGTCAGCGACCACGGACCTGTTGAAGCGGCCTACCTGGCGGCCGTCGCCGCCTTCGCGGAGGCGTCGGGCGTCGTCCGGTTGCAGATCCGTGAGCCGGGGGTCACCGGCGTCGTCCACTTCGGCGCGGAGCCGCCGGTTGACGGGCACGGCCTCGGCAGGCTCTTCCCGCCCGACCTCACCGGCTACCACGACGGGGCGGAGGTTTCCCTTCCGGTCGCCCTGGAACTGGTCCGGGCCATGCTCCGCGACCAGGGTGCCTGGTGCCGCCTGGAGGCCGGGGACGCCTTCACCGTGCACGTGGGGTGGGACCAGTACGTGTACGTCGGCAGCGCCCTGCCCTGCGCGGACGCCGTGGCCCGTGCCCGGGAGCTCGGCCTCTTTCCGGAACCGCTGACGGCTTCTCCCTACGCCGCCGAGTCCGACGAGGCGGAAGTGGCGGAGCCGGCCGACGAACCCTTCTGGACGCGCGTGCGCACGGCGCTGGCCTCGAGGCGGACGCTGCTCCTCGAGGAGACCTTCGTCCGTAACGCCTCACGCTGGCACCGCCTGACGCCGGAGAACCTCGACGAGGTGCGCACCGGGCTGGGCCCGCGCGCCCTGCTGACCGTTTGGCCCGGCCTGACTCCGGACGTCGGCGCGGTCCTTGCCGCGCTGCCCGAGGAGGGGTCGGTGGAGTTCGTCTGGCAGGCGCAGGACGGGACGATCACCCATGCGATCGTCGACGACAGCGAGTACCGGGAGCTCGCCGCCCACGTGGCCGATGCACGAGCGGCTTCCGCCCTGCCCCTGCACCTCGACGCACGCCACCCGCTGCTGTGTGCTGTCCTGCCGGACAGCGACGGTGTGGTGCGCGCCCGCTGGTGACCCGGTTGCTCCAGGCACCGCTGCTGCAGGTGGATCGCGTCGATCGCGGGCCGGTGGGCGGTGCTGTTGAACGGACCAGGCGGTCCCGCCGTGGCGGCGGACCGTCTTCCAGTCGGCCGAGTCCTGGCCTGCGTGCCCGCCGGAGCAGTTGACCCGCTGGTCGGAGCCGGACGAACCGCACCCCGCCGTGGCCGGCGGGAACCCACCAGAGGCGACCCGGAGACCGCGGGAGTGGGACACCGGCCCATGGCCGTCCAGCGGGCTGTGAGAACGGCCGCCCCCGTGCACCACGCTCCGGCCCGGGGCCCTTCACCGACCCAACGGCGCCCTGCCCTTTGTCGTTTCAGGGCCGCACGCCTTCCGGGCGCTGCACTGCCCTCGCCGTTCGGACATGCCCGAGTTCGGCCGCAGTGTTCTCCACCGGGAGCAACGGATGCAACTGCCATGAGCGTGCCGGGGGCTCTGGCCGGGAATCAGGCCCGCCGCATCCGGTAGACGCAGGTCCGGTAGGGCATCTCGACGCTGTCGCGGCCGGCCAGGGCCGGGTCGGTGGCGGCCAACTCGCCGATCTCCCGGTCCAAGCGGGCCTGCTCGGCGGCGTCGGCGGTCAGGTAGGAGGAGCGGGACCGGACCAGGTCGATCAGCCGGTCCGTCGGGACGGTCACGGTGTGCTCGATCAGGCCGCGTTCGGGTTCGGTGAACCACGGCGTCACCGGCCCGTACTGCCAGGCGCTCTCCAGACCGTACCCCTCGCTGCCGGCGATGCCGGAAAGCGCGGCCACCCACGGGGTCCGGTCGTCACGGATGTTCCACAGCGCGGCGAAGACGCCGCCCTCGCGCAGCACCCGGTGGATCTGCGGCAGCGCGTCCTGCGGGGTGAACCAGTGGTAGGCCTGCCCGACCACGACGGCGTCGACGGACCCGTCCGGCAACGGGATGTCCTCGGCGCTGCCGGCGAGCACCCGCGTGCCCGGGTGGCGTTCGGCGGCCACGGCGCGCATCCGCTCGTCGGGCTCGACCGCGACCACCTCGTGGCCGGCGGCGCGCAACGCGCCGGCCAGTAGCCCCGTGCCCGCCCCCAGATCCAGGACACGCATCGGCGCGGCGCCGACGGCCCAGGCGACCGCCCGCACCGGGTAGGTGGGCCGGATCGAGTCGTAGAGATGGGCAGCGGAACCGAAGGACAGGGCAGAGGCGGACATGCCGGTGTACGTACCCGGATCCGGTCGGCAGCACCCGCGCGGCGCCAGTCCGAGCACGCGCCGATGGCTGCGGGCCGCGTGCCCCGTCACCCGAGCGGTTGGCGTTGGAGTACCGGCACAACCTGCACCCGCCCGGAACGACCCCTCACCCCGACTTCGCCGAAGCCCCGAGCCCCGGGTGGACTGCTTCGCCGGGCAGCTTCGAACAGCGGCGACTTCTTTCTCCGGAACACGAACCCCGCGGGACCACAGGAGTGGACGGTCACCGTCGCATCACGGAGCTCCGTTCGGTGGCACTGCACCGGCGGGGCAATCCAGTTCCTGGCCGACCTGGCCGACCTGGTCACCGGTGCGGTGGAGCCGTGGGCCCTGCCGTCGGTCGGCACCGACGTGGTGACATGGTGAACCACTCGGGTGGCAGCCCCGACTATCGGCGCAGATGTACAGGACGACCTCGTGAGCCTGCGCTTCGAGATGGTCTTCTCCTGCTTTCTGCGGGATGACACGCCGGAGCCAGTCCTGGACATCCTCCGCTGGCACATGGGCCTGTGCACCGACCGCGACCGCACGCCAGCCGGTGAGGCCGGTGAGGCCGATGAGCATCCCCATCCTCTGCTGACGCCGGGCTCGGACGACCACACATATCTGGCCGGCGGCGAGTTCGCCCGCATGCTGCGCCAGTCCCGCGGCTCCCGGCATGCCCGGGGGCTGTTCGTCCTGGTGGTCTGGCTGGACGACCTGGACGACATGCTGGAGGGGCTCGCACCCATCCTCGAACTTCTGGCGCCGCACGTCGACGAGCCGGGTTATGGCGGCTACTTCCGCGAGGAATTCGACGTCATGCCCTCCAGCTTCATGTTCCACGGCGGGTGGGACGTATGACGTGACCGGGCCGGATCGGATACCGACATGAGCTCCGATAGCCTTTGCCCGTGGCTGGTGCTTCGTTGCGATTCCTGATCGATGCCGATCACGGGCAGTTCTACGTCCAAGACCTTGAGCCGTACGACGCCTGGATGGACGAGCACGCCACGGATCCGGACCTGCCGCCGGCAGGCTGGACTCGCGAGGCAGTCCACATCCATCGCATCGGGGTCGAACCCCACTCGATCTCCGTCGGAACAGCCCGCGACGACCTCGTCGAGTCACTGATCACCCTTCACATGTCCGCGCCCGCGGTGGAGTCGACGGCGGAACACGTCGTCGAGGCCGACCTCCACGTATTGTCGGGCGTCCTCACGGTGTCCAGCCCGGGAGTTGACCCGGCCGACGGACCGAGCCTGGCCGTGCCGACCGGGCTACTACGCGCCCGGGTCTCCTACGTCCCGTCCCGGCCGCCGGTCGTCGACACCAACGGCGGCCCCGGTGACCACTTCCTCTACCGGATCGACCTCTGGCCGACAGACCGGGCCTCCGACCTTCTCGTCATGAGGCAGGGGCCCAGTCCATGGGCAGGGTAGGTCTTCTGCTGCCATCCGGACGCCCGTCGTTCCCGTGACAAGACGCGCACACTGCGGGTGCCCTCGGCGAGCATCCGGCGAGGCTGTTCGTCCTGGATTCGTGAGTGGTGCAGGGCGCCGGCGAGAGCCTCGTTGCTTTCCTCGGCTGCCTGATCTCTTTCGCATCACCGCCCCAGCCCCGGTGGCCGTTGCCGGTGGACCGGCGGCGTATGCGGCGGCCCCTCGCTCTGTCTCGCCCTCCGCTGCCGGATGGATGGAGCAACCGCCGATTTGCGGAGGGAGTGGACGTTCCACACATTGTGCCCGCTGCTCGCCGTGCCTGGAGGCCTTTATGTGCGAGGTGCAGCAGGTAGTGGACGAAGGATTCCGAAGCATCCGTAGGCCTCACGCGGGGATGCCAAGGATTCACCGCGAACCGCAACCGTGGTCCGGCGCCGTACGTCCTTCGCGGTACAGCGATATGCGTGACCAGTGCCAGCCACTCCCCGGCCGTTGAGGCGTCGGGCCCGACCGGCCCGCCGATTCTCCGGACATCCGAGCCGGCCCCTGACGGGAAGCGGTTGTCCCTGCCTCACCTCGCGGAACACCGACTCGTGCGTTCACCGCGAACGGGAGATGGCCGACATGACTTCCACACGATCAACCGCGGCTGTAACCCGTAGCGGTCAGGCGAGCGCAATCGGCGAAAAGGCGGTCTGCACGCTGGCCGCTTCCGCGGAGGCCGCGCCGAAGTTCCGCAGCTTCGTCCGGGCAGCGGGCACCCGCTGGAACCTCCCCGGAGAGGCCGAGGACGCACTGATGGTCATCGCCAGCGAACTGGCGACCAATTCCTATCTGCACAGCGGCAGTGCCGATGTGTGGTTGATGCTCCGCAACGGGCCGGAATTCATCGAAATCGAAGTCGCGGACCAGGGCAGCTGGAAGCGTTCCGGTTGCGGGAGCCGGTCCCGATTCGCCACCCACGGCCGCGGCCTGGGGATCATCGACGCCTACGCTGCGAGTGTCAGCATCCAACGCGGCCTGGCGGGCACCCGTACGGTGGCGCGTGTCACGAAGTAGCTCGTCCCCACGGCGGGAACAGCGCCCGGTCGGATGCGCGTGTCTGTCGAGGCATGGGGGGCGCCTGCTCTGCCGGACAGGGATCGCCGCTCGGCTGGCATGCGGTACGCCGTCGCCGTCGGCAGCACACCGCCGGGCCGATGGCGCTTGCCGAGGTCACCACGGAGCCCGAGCTGCTGCCCGCCTCCCTGGTCGCCGAGACCGCCGGCCTGACGCCGGAAGACGCGGAGAAGCCATGGCGTCTCCTGGCCCGCGGGCCGGTCGACGAGGCGGCGGCGGACGTGTGGCGGAACACCTCCGACTGCGTCGACCGTCTCCTCGACAACCCGCCCTCCGCGGCCGGCCCCCTGCCGGCCGGTACCGCCGCCCGCCTGGTGGCCACCACCGCCCTCACCGTCTTCCCGACCACCCTCATGACCGGCGACGACGCACCCACCGACGGCGCGGACGCCACCCCCGACACCGTGCACCGCGCCGTGGCGTTCATCGAGGCCAACGCCGACCGGGACATCGGCCTGGCGCAGATCGTCGCGGCCGCGTGTGTCACGCCACGGGCGCTGCAGTACGCGTTCCGCCGACATCTGGACACCACCCCGCTCGCCTACCTGCGCCGGGTGCGCCTGGATGCCGCGCACGCCGAGTTGCCGGCCGCCGACCCGCGCACCGCCACGGTCACGGAGATCGCGATGCGGTGGGGGTTCGCCCACCCCGGCCACTTCGCCGCGCACTACCGCGGCGCCTACCGGAGCTTGCCCAGCACCACCCTCAACCAGCACCCTGACCGCTCATGGGCTCTGCCGGGTGCGGTCGCGCCCTGATGCTGACGGGCTTCCGGAGGCCAGCCACGCCCGCGGTCACCACCCCGGATTCCCGCATCGGTGTGGCCCGGCCGCGCGGGGGACGGCCGGGTCGCCCGACATCCTGGCCCGCGCTGTGCAGCGCTGCGGAGCGTCGTCCGAGGCCCGTCGCGTCGTGAGCGGATTCGGCGCGGGCCGGGGGACACGGATTCGAACCGACGGGGCAGGCGGGGCCGCGAACGTTGACCCGCGCCCGGAGGTTCATGGGCTTGGCGATGGTGCTGCTGGGGGTTCAAGTGGGCATCTCGGCGGACTCCACCATCGTGCGTGCTCATCGGCACGCGGACGGCGCTCGAACCGACCCGCCGCCGGTACCGGCCGCGTCAAAGGGGGACAGGCGCCGAAACGCCAGGACGAACCGCCGTGGCGGAGTCCGGTCCGCCGCTCGGCGGAAGTGGTGCACGAGGCGAGGGGCTGGGCCGGCCATCCGGCTCGCCAGATCACCCCGCCCATGCCCTGAACCAACATCACATGATCGGCCGGGCGGCTACTACGGGACAAGGACCACCTTGCCGAGGTTGCGGCGCTGCTCGACGAGCGTGTGGGCTCGGGCGGCGTCGACGAGGGGGATCTCCTCGTGCACGGTGGTGCGCAAGATGCCCGCGTCGCGCATCTGCCAGAGCTCGCGCAGCCAGCGGTCGTAGAGTTCGGGCTTGCCGACGGCGATGGCGCGCATCTGGAAGCCGATCATCGAGGCGCCGCGGACCAGGAGTTCGTACGCCTCGACCGTGCCGCCGCCGGAGCTGTAGGCGACCAGTCGGCCGCCCGTCGCGAGGGCCCGCACAGCGGGGCCGAGAAGGTCACCGCCGACACCGTCGAGGATCACGTCGTACGGGGCGCCCCAGTCGGCGTCCTCGTAGAGCACGACCTCGTCGGCGCCCAGCCCTCGGACGAAGTCGGCCTTGTCGGCGCTGCTGACGGCGGCGACCACGCGTGCCGCCCCGCCGGCCTTGGCGTACTGGAGGGCCAGCGTGCCCACACCGCTGGCCGCCGCCGTGACCAGCACCGACTCGCCGGGCCCTGTGCGCGCGGCCTCGTAGGCACCGCGCGCCACCAGTCCGCTGCGGACCAGCGCGACCGCCTCCACGGCAGTCGCGCCGTCCGGAATCGGGGAAGCCATGGCGGTGTCCAGGACCGCGAACTCGGCGTAGGCGTCCGCGAAGCACAGCCCGGTGACGCGGTCCCCCACGCTGAAGGGGGTGACTCCGGCACCCAGGGCGACGACCTTCCCGGCGACCTCGCCTCCGAACGGGACCGGCTTGCCGCCCTCCCGAACCTTGCGCACGGTGGGCAGGGTCACCCCGACCGCCTCGACCCGGATCAGAACCTCCCCGACACCTGCCTCGGGTCGGTCGACCTTCTCGACGAACAGCACTTCCGGCCCGCCGTTGACCTCATGGCGAATGCGCAGCACAGGACCTCCCCCGATCCGAACTCATTGGGCATCCCAACGATAGGGCGCATGTCATTGGGAAGTCCAACGACTTTGGATAGGGTGAGCCCATGACCACGGACCTCCAGCGCATCCAGGGCCTGCCCACGTGGCTCATCGGCCGTGTCGCGGCCCGAGGCCGGGGCATGGTCGCCGACGCGATCGCGGCGGAAGGGCTGAAGCTGATGCACCATGCGGTGCTGGCCGCCACCGCCGAGTACGGACCCGTCACCCAGGCCGACCTGGGCCGCCGACTGGCCGTCGATCCCAAGGACATGGTCGGCATCCTCAACCACCTCCAGAAGCAGGGCCTCGTCCTGCGTTCCCCCGACCTCTCCGACCGCCGCAAGAACGCCGTCACCGTCACCCCGGAGGGCGCAGCCGTCCTCTCCCGCTGCGGCACCCTGGCCGAAGCCGCCAACGCCGAACTGCTGGCACCACTCACCCAGGACGAGCAGGAACAACTGGTCGCCCTGCTGAACCGGCTCCACACAGCAACGGAGAGCCTGGACTGATCCCACATGATCGACGGGCAGCCCCTGGTGACGTGAGGCGGAGATTCGCCGGTAGTGGAGCTTCTCGGCAGTCAGTCCGCGAACCACCGCTCGACACCGCGACCGTTCCCTCACCTGCCCGTCACCGCGGTCCGAGGGCCTCCGCTGTCCGCGGAGAGAGGGCGACGAGGGCGCCGGCGACCCACCCGATCATCCGCGCCCCGGAGGAAGGCGCGGACACCGTCGTGCGGCTCGGCGCCGCACCCGAGGCCATGCACTCCACCGGCCTGCTGTGGCACGACCGCCGCCCCCGCCCCCCACCTACGCGCTCGGCGCCGGATCCGACAGCGACGCCGCCCGCCAGGAGCTGCGGGGCCACCTCACCGACCTGGCACCGGCGTCGGATCGTGACCGGCCGGCTCCACGGCCCTGTACGGGGAACCGATCGTGGTTACGTACCGGCCGACCTCGGCCAGAAGCAGCGTGTACCCGGCCGGGCAGGTGTCTCACCTTCCGCACGGCACTGCCATGGAGACGGGCACGAGCGAAGGGAGTACCTGTGAAGATCACTGCCAGGATTGCCCTCGGGCTGGCGGTTGTCGTCGGGTACGTCCTCGGACGACTGAAGAAGGGGCGGTGGGCGCTCGCCGTTGCGGGGTACCTGGCCGGACGGCGTCTCGATCCGCGGGAGCTCGTCTGCGAAGGCTTGCAGAAGTCGGGGGAGACGCTGCCCCAGCTCGCCTGGCTCGCTGGGCAGCGCCTGTCCGATGAGAGCACGTGCTGAACCTCAACGGCGTGCGGCACCCGATCGCTCTGCTCAGAGCGGTGACTCGCCGATCGTCCGCACGCTGCTGTCGAGTACGGGCGTGCCAGGCCGCTGCCCGTGTGCTCGGCCGCCACCGCCGTACGGCAACAGGGGCTACCACGCACCAAGGGGAGGCCCGGCGTTGTCCCGGGCGCACGGCAGTCCCCGATCCCTGACCGTCTCCCCGCCGTTCGGGCCGGGTCCGAGCTGCGTGACGGTCGCGGGGCGGCGGAGGGAAGCGTGACCTCACCGACGCCCCACGCCGAACCGTTGCGTCGCAGACTCCGGGGGAGGGTTCACGAACCGTCCGGCCGGGTGGTCATGCTGCCCCGGAACGTCCGGGTCGAGCAGCGCCCCGACCGTCCGCCAGGTGGCGGGGCGGGGCGTACCCCACCCGCCCCGCCACCCACCCCCGGTGCCGTGGCCCGAGCGTCATTCCGCTGCAGCAGCTCGGGTCCCGAGGCATGAACGACGGCCGAGCACCCGAGTGGTGTTCGGCGACACCCCCGTTCCGTCAGGTCGTGGTCGGCGCCTGCTCCTCCAGCTCCAGGCCTTCCGGCAGGGCCGCACTGTGCACCACGCCCAGCCGCTGCGTGGCGCGGGTCAGGGCGACGTAGAGCTCCGCGCGGCCGAAGTCGGCCGGTTCGACCACCAGCACGCTGTCGAACTCCAGGCCCTTCGCCTGCGTCGGCGAGAGCAGGACCAGCGGGCGGGCGAGGTCCGGCTCGGGCCCGGAGTCGGCGCCCGGCAGTGCTGCCGCCAGGTCGCCGAGCAGATGCTTCGGCGCCACCACGGCCAGCCGCCCGCCCGCGCCGTCCGCCGGGACGGGCTCCGCCGCCACGCACGCCGCCACCGCGTCGGCCAGCTCCGCCGCGTCCGCCACCCTCCGCGCCCACGGGCGGACCCCCGTGGACCGCACCGAGCGCGGCGGCCGGAAGCCCGGGTCCGTCGCCCGGACCACGCCCGCCGCGACCTCCATGATCTCGGCCGGGGTGCGGTAGTTGACGTCCAGCAGCACCCGCTCGAAGCGCTCGCCCACGTGCGGGCCCAGCGCGGCCGACCAGGTGCCGCAGCTGCCCGGCTCGGAGCTCTGCGCCGGGTCGCCGACCAGGGTCATCGAACGGGTCGGGCAGCGCCGCATCAGCAGCCGCCACAGCATCGGTGTCAGCTCCTGTGCCTCGTCGACGATGACGTGGCCGAAGGCCCAGGTCCGGTCCGCGGCCGCACGCTCCGCGGCGCTGCGCCCGTCCGCCTCCTCCTGACGGTCCGCCAGCCGTTCGGCGTCGATGAGGTCGTGGGCGGCCAGCTGCTCGGAGTCCTCGTCCTCGCGGTCGGCGAACTCGTGGCTGCGCGAGCCGTACGAGAGGTCCAGCACGCCCTGGGCGTAGGCGATGGCCTCCTGCCGCTGTGCCTCCTCCGCGGCGAGGCGGGCGGAGTCGTCCTCGCCGAGCAGTTCCGCCGCCTCGTCCAGCAGCGGCACGTCCGCGGGGGTCCACGGCCAGGCCGTGAAGGGACCGCACGGGGCGCGGCGGACGGCCGCGGCGTCGGCGTCCGGGAGGTGGGTGGGCTCCTCCAGGTAGTCGGCGACCAGTCGCTCCGGCGTCAGCAGTGGCCACAGCTCGTCGATCGCGGCGTGGACCTGTGCGCTGGCGGCGACGCCCTTGCCGATCAGTGCCCGGTCGTCGGCGCCGAGCAGGTTCGGGCCGCCGTAGGGGTCGGCGCCGATCCGCTCCACCAGTTGGTCGGTGAGCCCGTCGATGACGGCGAAGGCGAAGTGCGGCCTGGCGAGGTTGTGCGGCAGATGCGTCCTACGGGCGCGGTCGCGAGCGGCGGCGACCAGCTCGCGGTCCAGTACCAGCACGCCGTCCTCGTGGTCGATCCGCAGCTCCGGCCAGCCCGTGGCCTGCCGGTCGCGGAGGTGGGCGGCGAGGGCGTCCGCCATGGCGGCACCGCCCTTGACGGCCGCCGCCTCGGGCGTGTCCGTGCCGGTGGCGCGCACGCCGGGGAAGAGCTCGCCCGGGGTGGCCAGCAGCACCCCGGTCTCGCCCAGTGCGGGCAGTACCTGGCCGATGTAGCCGAGGAAGGTCGGGTTGGGCCCGACGATCAGCACCGCGCGCCGGGCCAGCAGCTCGCGGTGGGCGTAGAGCAGATAGGCGGCGCGGTGCAGGGCCACCGCCGTCTTCCCGGTGCCGGGACCGCCCTCGACGACCAGCACGCCGCGGTGCGGGGCGCGGATGATCCGGTCCTGCTCGGCCTGGATGGTCTGCACGATGTCGTGCATCCGGCCGGTGCGGGCGGCGTCCAGCGCGGCGAGCAGCACGGCGTCGGCGGTCGCGCCCTCGTGGCCGGTGCGTTCCGCGTCGTCGAGGTCGAGGATCTCGTCGTGCAGGGCGGTGACCCGGTTCCGCTCGGTGGTGATGTGACGCCGCCGGCGCAGGCCCATCGGCTCGTGTCCGGTGGCGAGGTAGAACGGGCGGGCGACGTCGGCGCGCCAGTCGACGACCAGCGGCGTCCGCTCCTCGTCGTCGGCGCGGATCCCGATCCGGCCGATGTGGTGGTCGGCCCCGTCCCGGAAGGCCAGCCGGCCGAAGCAGAGCCCGTGTTCCCCGGAGGAGTAGAGGGCCAGCAGTCCGCTCTGCTCGGCCACCAGCACGTCCCGCTCCAGCAGCATCTGGGCGTTGGTCGCGCCCTGTGCCAGTGCGGCGTCGACCCCGGCGGCGGCCCGTGCCTCCAGTTCGGCGAGGCGCCCGCAGAGCAGATCGATGAATTCCTGTTCCCGGAGAATTTCGCCGTTTGACAATTCCGCTCCCGCTCGCATATACTGACGCCATAAGGTTTCCGAGTTCATGTTTTCGGGTCGCTCCGAATGAACTCATGGAATCCACTAATCTACGAGGTAAATGTCCGGGACGCCAGTGCGCCCCGGTTTTTTTGTTGTGCGGGTGGCCGACCTTCATGTCGTGGCGGTCGTGGCGGTCGTGGCGGTCGTGGCGGTCGTGGCGCCCGGCGGCAGGCCTCGATCCGCCCGCCCGGCGGCACGGCCCGCAGTCGGCCGTGATCATGGTGGCGATGCCGATCTTCCGCTCGGAGCGTGCCGCAGCAGGGTGTTGAGCCAGGTGGGGTTCGCGCCCGGCGGCATGCCGATGGTGGCCGTGCCCGTGGCGGTGAAACGCGTGGCCACCGCGTCGGGGGGCTCTGGACGTGCTGCCGTTCGGGTGGGCCTGGGAATGCCGGGCCGTGGGGCGGGCGCGTCGTGCGTCCTCGCCTCGCAGCTGGACGGCTTCGTCAGGTGGGGGGACGGAGGCCTTGCAGCAGGACGGCGAGGTGGGCATCGATGAGCTCTTGGGAGAGGGGCCGGGTGCGGGCGATCGCGAAAGTGGTTCGGCCGATCAGACTGGTCGTGACAGCGGGAGCGATGTCGGACCGGATCGCGCCCTCGCGCTGAGCTCGTTCGACCATCTCCTCCATCACCCGGGCGAGGTCGCCGCGCAGGGCGGTGGTAGCGGGCATGTTCAGCTCCCCCAACTGGTCGCCGACGGCGTGGTGTGCGGCCTGGAAGGTGATCAGCTCGCGGAGGAAGAGGCCCAGGGCCTGTCTGGGTGCCGTCTCGGCGAGCAGGTCGCGGCCCCGTCGGACGACCGGGGCGAGCAGGCCGGAGACGGCTGCGTCGAGGAGGGCGTCCTTGCCGCCGAACGTGCGCACGACGGTGGCTGCTCCCAGCCCTGCTTGCTTGGCGATGGTCTCGACGGTGAGGGGTGTGCCGGGCTCGGCCAGCAGCGCGGTTGCCGCGTCGAGTGCGAGCCGGCGGTTGCGCAGGGCGTCGGCCCGGCGCGGAGTTCCGGAGGACGTTGACAAGTGAAACGCACCTTCCACATAATCTAATGGAACGTCAATTCCACTTAGCTTAGCGGGAGGGGCTGCGGATGAACGAGCGGATCCTGATCTGCGGAGGGAGCATCGCCGGGCTGGCCCTGGCGCACTGGCTGACCCGGTACGGCTTCCGCACCACGGTGGTCGAGCGCGCTCCCGCGCTGCGCACCGGCGGCAACGGGGTGGACGTGCGCGCCCAGGCCGTCGAGGTCGCCGAGCGGATGGGGATCATGTCCCGGGTCCGTGAGCTGGCCACCGATGTCCGAGGAATGAAGTTCGTCGACTCCTCGGACCGGGCCGTCGCCCGGGTCGACACACTGGATCCCGCCTCCGTGGAGATCATGCGAGGCGACCTCGTCGCGTTGCTGGACGAAGTGACCGACACCGAGTACCTCTTCAACGACTCCGTCCGTCGTCTGGAGCAGGACGACGACGGGGTGCTCGTCACCTTCGAACAGGCGCCCGCCCGCCGCTTCCACCTGGTCGTCGGCGCCGACGGGATGCACTCCACCGTCCGCCGGCTCGCCTTCGGGCCGGAGGAACGGTTCGTCCGCTTCAAAGACCACTACTTCGCCTTCGCGAACGCCGACGCCTCCCTCGGCGAGGACCGGTGGGTGACGATGTTCAACACTCCGGGCCGCATGACCGGGATCTACCGCTCCGGGAATCATGCCCAGGCCAAGGCCTACTTCATGTTCCGCTCCGTACCGCTGAAGTACGACCACCGAGATGTCGCGGAGCACAAGCGCCTGATCGGCGAACGCTTCGCCGGAGACGGGGCGTGGCGGATCCGGGAACTCCTCGACTCGGCTCTCGCCGACCCGGAGTTCTACTTCGACGCCCTCGGGCAGGTCAGGATGACGTCCTGGCACAACGGCCGAATCGCGCTCGTCGGGGACGCCGCCTGGTGCGCGTCCCCCGCGTCGGGCGCCGGCGCGGAACTGGCACTGGTCGGCGCCTACCGCCTGGCCGGCGAGCTGGCCGCCGCGGACGGCGACCACCGCACGGCTTTTCGCCGCTATCACACCGTCCACCGCCCGCTGGTCGACCGGAAGCAGCAGATCGGGCCCAACGTCCGCATCATGATCCCCAAGACCGCCGGCGGCCGGTTCGTCCGCGACGCCGTCGCCCGCCTCCCACTCATGAACGCGATCGGCGGACTGGACCGTCGCCTGCAGGCGAGGAACACCGCTTCCCTTCCGGACTACCGGCACCCGCGGCCGTAGCCCACCCGCCGCCACATCCCGCGACCGGCACGCCATCGGGTCCGGGCCGGCGAAGCCGACGCCTGCTGCTGAAGAATTCCCGGTTCCTCGCGTGCTGCCCACCAGCGCCATCCAGGCCACGCGGTGCGCGGCCGATCACCACAGACGGACGACTCGCGCCGCACACGGAAGGTTCAACGGTGACGTCCCAGCCGTCACCCGAGGGTGACGGCCCATCAAGACCCCACAGAGACGAGCTGCGCGCCCGTTGGCGACCCGCTTGCTTTCGGGTCCGCTGCAGCAGATGCCCACTTTCTCGATCTCCGGTCCGTTCCCGCGAACAGGGCCACCCCGGGCGCCCGGCGGCGACGAGCGGCCCGCGGCAGCTTGCGCCCGCCGTGCCCGGCTGCTCCTCCGGCAGGAGCCGGACGAACCGCGCACCGCCGTGCCGGCCGGCGCCCACGCGCACCTCCGCGATCGGCAACGGTTCGGCCGCCATCCGCACGCGGGCCTGCCCGGCAGGTGCCGGGCGGATCCGGCCGGCGACCGCGGCGGCGACCCGGTGGGCCTGCGCGGTGGTGAGCCGCGGCGGGGTGACCTCCTGCCGGCCGTCCGGCAGCCCCACGAGCACCGCCTCCGGCCGGGCGAGCGTGCCGGTGACACCGGCGACGTGGCAGTCGACCGTCTCCGCGTGCCGCACCTTGACCCACGCCCCCGGCGCCGTCCCGCGGGACGTGCGGTACACGGTGTCCGGCCGCTTCGCGCACACCCCCCCTCGACGCCGAGCGGCTCCGGGTCGCGGTACCACTGCTGCGCCTCGGCGAGGGAGCGGGTCTCCACGGTCTGCTGGATCCGGGGGCGGGGGAGAGGTCTCATGTCCGTCGACAACCGGCCACCCGCCTGGCCCAGACCCGAAGCTGCCCGCCGGTCCATCGGGATCGCCCATGGCAAGGGCGGGGAGATCGCCTCGAACCGGCGCGACGAGCAGGAGATGTTCATGCTGTGCCTGCGCATCCTCCAGTCCGCCTGGTCTACGTGAACACCCTCATGCTTCAGGACATCCTCGGCGAACCGGAGTGGGCCGGACTCCTCACGCCTGCCGATCGGCGTGGCCTGACCCCGCTGTTCTGGTCGCACGTGCGTCCGTACGGGGAGGCCAACCTCGACATGGACACCCGCCTCGACCTTGCTGCGGTCAAGCTTCCGGGGCACCGAGTTGAGACGGATGCCGCCGACCAACAGTCATCTGAACCTGCGTGAATTGTGATGAGGTCGGAAGGAGGGGTGGGAGGGAGAAGCAAGCCAGATGGTCCACCTCCCTCCCGTCGACGTCATGTCGCTACACTCGCACTGCCTTGTGAGGCGCCTTCCTCGGAATGCGGCATGAGGACGTCCCGCCCGCGCGCATGGTCCATCTCACGCCATTCCGGCCGCAGGCCGGCCAGATTCGTGGTGAGGAAGTACGCGGTGCCGCAGGCGAGCAGCACCGGCACGAGTCCGGCGGCGGTCACCGCCGCCCCGGCGAGCAGCCCGCCGAGAGGGATGCCGGCGCAGGACAGCGAGTCGCCGAGGGCGTTGACCCGGCCCAGCATCCGGCGCGGCACCCGCTCGACGAGGACGGCCCCCAGCACCGGGTTGACGAAGCCGGCGCCGAATCCACTGACCGCGAAGACGGCCAGTACCACCCCCGGCGGGGCGTCGAAGGCGAGGACCAGGAACCTCGGCGCCCCGGCCAGCAGGAACCCGGCGAGAACCACCAGCCGCCGCCGCAGCCGGTGCGCGACCACCGCGGCGATCAGGCTCCCGCCGACCGCCGCGGCCCCCATCACGCTGCCCATCAGGCCGATCGCGGTCGGCCCGTTGCCGGACTCCTTGGCCCAGACGGGTACGAGCACCGAGGTGATCGCCGCGTCCAGCAGGTTGGTGATGCCGCACATGACGATGACGGTGAGCAGCAGCGGCTCGCCGCGCAGGAAGGTGAAGCCTTCGCCGAACCGCCGCCAGTAGCCGGGTCCCGTTTCCCCGGCCTGGGAGGGGGCTTCCTCGACCGCGTGCCCCATGCCTCGAGGCAGTGCGAGTTTGATGATCACCGATCCGAGGGCGAAGCAGCCCGCGTTGACGGCGAGGCCGGTGAGGGGGCCGAGCAGCGCCACCAGGGCTCCGCCGGCCGCCAGGCCGACGGTGGATGCGAGCCGTTCGATCACACCGGCCAGACCAGTGGCCCGCTCCAGCGGTACCCGGCCGCGCTCGGCCGCTTCCGGGACCATCACCTCCTTGGCGAGGTCGCCGGGCCCCCGGGCCGCGCCGATCAGCGCGACCAGAACCAGCAGAAGGGGAAAGGTCAGCAGGTCCAGGGCGTGGAGCAGGGGGACCGCGGCGGCGGCGGTCGCGCTGGCCAGATCGGTGGTCCAGGAAACGGCCCGCGGGCCGATCCGGTCCACCAGCGGCCCGGTGAACGCCTTGACCACCACGTAGGGCGCCATCTCGCAGAAGGCGACCAGTCCGGTCCGGGTGGCACTGCCGGTCGTGACGAGGACGAACCAGGGCAGTGCCACAACGGAGATCCGCGTGCCGGTCAGCGACACGACCATGGCTGCCAGCACCCCGCTCAGCGGGCGTAAGGACCTCCTGCCGGATGTGATGCCGCCGGTCTTCGAGGCGTCGTCGGTCATGACGTCGGGCTTCCTTCCTCTTCCTGAGCGCCGGAAGGGAGCGGCGACGCGGCAGGCGCATCCGGTTCGGGCAGGATCTGCGTGATGACGCCGACCCGCTCGGCACCCTCCGGGGCACTTGTCGCCGCCTCGGGCGTGTCCCTGCGGTACCGGGAGACGACGGCCCTCAACTCCCGCTGCAGGGCGACGGCCTCTGCGGGCGTGAGCCGCAAGGCCCAGTCGCTCATGTCGAAGGTGTCCCGCCACGCACGGGGCATCGTCTGCAACTCGTTCAGCGTCTGCTGAGTGCGCAGGGTGTAGGTGGTGGCGACGGATTGCAGGAAGGCCAAGGTGGCCTCGGGCTCTCGATCGGCCAGCTCCCGGTCGTTGAGCTCCGTCATCCGATGGACCGAGCGCCACCAGCGCTCTCGCGCGTTGCCGCGCTCGGCGTCCTCCTCGACGAAACCGGCCGCGCCGAGCTGGCGCAGGTGATAGCTGGCCGTCCCGGAATTCACGCCCAGCCGCTCCGCGAGACGGGTGGCTGTCGATGGGCCGTACTTCCGCAGCAGCCCCACCAGCTGCACACGCACCGGATGCGCCATGGCACGCAGCCCCTTGGCATCCAGGACAACGGAGTTCTCTTCAGGGTCCGGGCCCTCTGGCCCCTTCATCGCGTCGGTCACACCGCACAGACTAAACCGCAAAGAGTTCTTCGCAAAGAGTTCTTCGCGAAGAAGTCTTTGTGATCTGCTGCGTGCGCGAGATCCCCGTGCTCATCCATCGACCGAGCAGTGCACCGCCCCGGACGGCCCCGCGCCAACGCGGATCGGCCCCGCCCGCGGGCAGCGCGGGCGGGGCCGACCGGGGCGGGGTGCGCTCAGGCGGCCCGGTGGCCGGCGTCGCGGCCGACGAACTCCAGCCGCAGCAGCGGCTCGTTTGTGACGACCAGGACGTTTACGTCGAAGGCGTGGCCGAGGCGCTGCAGGATGTCGGGCGTCGGGTGGACGGCGGAGTTCTCGATCTCCTCGACCTGGTCCTCGGTGATGCCGACCGCCTCGGCGAGCTGCTCGTGCCGCCACCCGCGCTTCACGCGCTCCTGGTAGACCACGCCGGCCAGCGCCGCGCAGCAGGGTCCGCAGCCCGCCCGACGTGGAGAACGGCGGTTCGGTGTCCATGAGGGCGGGATCGGTGAAACCCCGCGGAAGGTGCTGCGACGCGCTGAGCAGTTGGCCGGCCAGGCCGGCCAACCGGGATCCGGGGCCCGGTCGGGGAGGGCTGCGGACCGGCGGAGCAGGAGTTCGTCCGCGCCCGGGGCGCTCGGGCCGAGGCTCTCGAAGTGCGCGGTGAGCGGCTTGAGCAGGCCGCGGAAGTCCTCGCCGGTCTCGACGGTGTTCGGTGACCGCGTTCACCTCGTGAGGCCAGGACTGCGGTGGCCACCACGCGTTCGCCCTGGAAGTCATCCACGGGAGGCGGGGCAGCTACCGCCAACGCCACCGGGACGACACGGAGGACCAGATCGGGTTGCCCGGTCTGGTCCTCAACGCGCTCGTGCTGATCGACACCCGCTACGTGGCCACCTCACCCAACTCCGCACCGCGGGCGCCGAGGTGTACGACGCGTCTCCCGGCATTCCCCGTTCGTGCGCCACCCCCAGCCGGTGCTGCTTCCAGCTTCCCGCCCTGCCTGGCGGAACGGGCCCCTGCACGTCCGGACACCGCCGAGGGTTGAGTCCCGCGCCGCTCTCGCCGGGCAGTCGGTGAACGAAACCAACACGGCGGCAGACTGACGCCAGGGGCGGTGACGGGTCCGAAGCCCGTCAGGTCAGGTGCCGAGTGCATGTCCGGTCGTTGAGTCGACGTGCTCTGGGATCTCGTCGTGGTGATCGCCCACGGTCGGCGTCCCGGTGGGCTCGAACATGAGGATTGCGGCGCCGGACGGAGCATACGGCTTGTGCTCCGTACCTCGGGGGACGGTGAAGACCGCCCCCTGGGGGAGCAGGACCGTGCGCTCCCCGGCGGGCTCGCGCAGGGAGATGTGCAGCTCGCCGTCGAGTACCAGGAAGAACTCGTCGGTGTCGTCGTGCACGTGCCAGATGTGTTCGCCCTCGACCTTGGCGATGCGAACGTCGTAGTCGTTGACGCGCGTGACGATGCGGGGGCTCCACAAGGCATCGAAGGAGGCCAGAGCCTTGCCGAGGGGGATGGGTTCGCTGCTCATGGGCTCATCCTGAGCCGTTTCGCTCGACCGCCGTGAGTGCTAGGAATCGCACATGTCGAAAGAATCCTCGCACGCAGCTCACGCGGCGGGCGCACACCGGGTGGTCGTGATCGTGGACGAGAACTCGAACCCGTTCGAGCTCGGCTGCGCGACCGAGGTCTTCGGTTTGCGCAGACCGGAGATCGGCCGTGATCTCTACGACTTCAAGCTCTGTTCCCCTGAGCCCCGCACCCTGATGCGAGACGGATTCTTCACGCTCACGGGAGTCGCCGACCTGGAAGCGGCCGACGCTGCGGACACCTTGATCGTCCCCAACCGCCCGGACACCGAGGTGCCCCGCCGTCCCGCCGTGCTGGATGCCGTCCGGCGCGCGCACGCCCGCGGTGCGCGCCTGGTCGGCTTTTGCAGCGGCGCCTTCACACTGGCCGAGGCCGGAGTCCTCGATGGGCGCCGGGCCACCGCGCACTGGCAGTGGGCGGATTCCTTCCGCGCCCGTTTCCCCTCTGTCCAGCTCGAAGCGGACGTGCTGTTCGTGGATGACGGTGACATCCTCACCGCGGCAGGAAGTTCAGCTGCGCTCGATCTTGGGCTGCATGTGGTCCGCCGCGACTACGGCGCGGAGGTCGCCAACTCCGTGAGCCGGCGGTTGGTCTTCGCGGCGCACCGGGATGGTGGGCAGCGGCAGTTCGTGGAGCGCCCCATGCCCAACCTGCCGGAGGAGTCCTTGGCGCCTGTTCTGGCCTGGGCCCAGGAGCGGCTGGACTCACCGCTCACCGTGTCCGGCCTTGCGGCGCGTGCGGCGGTCAGTCCGGCGACCCTGCATCGCCGCTTCCGGGCGCAACTGGGCACGACGCCGCTGGCGTGGCTGACGGGGGAACGGCTTGCTCTGGCGTGCCGGTTGATCGAGCGAGGTGAGTCCCACTTCGAGGCGGTCGCGCGGCGCAGCGGGCTTGGCACCGCTGCCAATCTGCGCACGCTGATGCGCCGAGAGACCGGCATCACGCCGTCGGCGTACAAGCGCCGGTTCGGTCCGGAGGCGAGTTGAGGGCAGACATCCTGGTCGACGGGCTACGTGTGCTTCGTCGTCCGCTCCCGCCACGGGCGAGCGGGCTTGTCGGCTTCGAGAATGCCCCGGGAGAGGGCTTGAAGAGCGGCGGAGGCTCTCCGTCTTCTCTTGCTGCAACCTCGCCATCAGCGCGGATGTCCCGAGGCGAGTGCCAGTCGGCGACTGCGACGGCGGCACCGCCGGTCGGCGCTCGCCGACTCCAACGGACGCGCCAACGCGCCGTCAGCCGGTCGGGGCGCCCGGGAGCAGGGATGCCGGTGACCCGTAGGCGTCCAAGGCATCGCGACCGGCAGCCGCTTCCCAGGGGCCGTTGGCCGACGTTCCCATGAATCGCCGGGGCGTGCGGGTGAGGACGGAGTGCCGACCGCAGGAACAGCAGCAGATCGTTGCCGAAGGCCTCGGCCAGGCCGACCTCGTCACCGTGGCGTGACCCGGGACCGGGTGCGGGCCGAGACCGTCGTGCCGGATCTCACCATCGGGCGGGCATCCGCGCCGTCGCCGCGGCCGGCCAGGACGAGTGCGCATCCGCAGCGGCCACGACGCCAGGCGCAGGATCGACCTGAACACCTGGCCGCGCAGGTCCGCGAGCCCGGTCGGCGAGGGTCAGCTCTGCGTGCGGTTGCCGGACGGGCGGGCGGTGTCGAGGGCGTCGCGCAGGGCGTACAGGTCGGTGATGGTGGCGAGTTCGGCGAAGCGGGCCAGCAGGCGGCGGACGGTGCGGTCGTCGCCGTCGCGTACGGCCTCGGTGATCGCCTCGATCAGGGCCGTCTGTCCGTCCCGGGCCGTCTCCGGTGCCACGGGTGCCGGGTGTTCCACTGCCGCCTCCCCGCGCGGTGTCGCTCGTTTCTCCCGCGGCGCGGTGGCGGCTCGGGGGTTGCCGCCGCAGCGCAGCGGGAGAGTACCTCACTCGCGGGCGCGGCAAAATCTATGCGCGCCGGAGTAGACATTGCTCGTGGGTGGGTCTAACGTTTCTCTCGTAGACAGCAGTCGGCGATACCGGCCAGACACGAACTGGCCGGGGTTGTTGGACAGAAGTTCGCAGTTCGGTCCGGCGGCGGAGTTCCGAAGCCAGGCAGATGCAGGACGGCGACGGGGCTGGCTGCCGGACCGGGTGGCCCGCAGGTATCAGGGGCTGCCACCAGCGGTACTCGCAGTACGCAGTTCAGCAGGTGCAGTACCAGCAGTACGACAGTGACAGGTCAGTACAGAGGATGAACGGAGGGCGCAAGCGCCATCAGGATCGCCCGGCCCGTGAACACTCGCCGGGCGGACACCGCAGACCCCAACGCAAGGACGGTGGTTTCCGGTCACGCATACGCGATCCCCGCACACCCCCTCCCCCGGGGCAGTGCGGAAGTAACAGGACCGGCCTCAGGCCGGTAGATGGTGTTGTTCCCCTTCGGGGCCCCGGAGCCGACACGGCCCCGGGGCCCCTCGACGCGTTCTCCCCGAGAACCAGAGAGGTGCAGTGACTACAACGGCCAGCCCCGACACACCCGACAAACTCGACGACGACGACTACCCCGCCTACACCATGGGCCGCGCCGCCGAGATGACCGGCACCACCCCGGGCTTCCTGCGGGCCCTCGGCGAACACCGCCTCATCACCCCACTACGCTCCGACGGCGGCCACCGCCGCTACTCCCGCTACCAACTGCGCATCGCCATGCGCGCCCGCGACCTCGTCGACCAGGGCACCCCCATCGAAGCCGCCTGCCGCATCGTCATCCTCGAAGACCAACTCGAGGAAGCCCTGCGCCTCAACGAACAACTCCGCCGCTCCCGGCACGACCAGGAGCCCACTGCGGACACCTGACCGGACCGGCAACCTCGCCTACAGCCGCGGGCGGAGCCTATGGACAGGCGCTGCAGGCTCCGTCGCGCGCGCCGTGTCCGTTTCGTCAACGCGGTGCCCTGGACGAAACCGCCCGGCCAGAGCGGACTCCAGCTGGTCGAGCAACTGCCTTCCGTAACTGGCGCTGCGCCTCCAGGACGGTCTGCTCGACGGGAACATGCCCATACGGGGCAGCCTGGCGGCGGTCCGCCGCGGGGCTCCGGTGCGGCTGGGCGCGTGCGGTGGGTGCGGTCGCGGAGGGGGCGGGCGGGGTTGGCGTCAGCGGGAGGCCAGGAGTGCAGGGCCGCCGGAAGCCGCCGGCGGCCCCTGTCCGTTCGGGCTGGCCGAGTGTGGGGCCTTTGGTCGAGGGGGCGACGGGCCCCGGTTCAAGGGAGCGGTTCGGCGTGGAGGGGGCCGTGGTGGAGCGGCGTGGGGGTGAGGAGTCGGGCGGTGCCGTGCTCGGTGATCTCCATCTGGAGGCGGCCGGTTTCGTCGGTGTAGATCATGTGGCCGCCGGGTCCGGTGCGGCCGGTGGTGGTGACGACGATGCCGGTCTGCGGGGCGTGGCTGCCGGGGCGGCCGGGCAGGACCACCAGGTAGCGATGCACGAGCGCCATCAGGACGGCCCTTCTTCTCCTGTGTCCTCGTGGACGCCGGTGATGCCACGACCCTACGCCCGCCGGCGGTATGGACGGGCGGGGGCGGCTCTTCTCGCTTTCGCGGTCCGCCCTGCTTTCACCCGTGCGGGTCAGGCCAGGACGCACTCGAGGCGCAGCGAGAGCGATGCACCGCAGTTGTGCTGCTGCCCCCGGCCGATGCGGAAGACCTCCCCCTGCCCAGCGGCCCGAAGTCTGGAGAGTCGAGGGGCTCAGTGATCGTCGCCCGGCAGAAGCTCTGTTAGGGATCGGGTCCGTTCCGCGGGCAAGCCCGCGACGGCCGTGCCCAGCGGTTGGCGAGGACCGGCCACGTGATCGACAAAGGCCGCAGCGGTTGGGGCCGATGCGAAGGGCGACGATGCCGAGTCGCCAACGGACAAGACCCACCGTGGGAGAACCGGGTGCGCGGTCATGACCCGGTTGTAGATCGAGCTGCCGCTCGGGCCGGGACCGGTGTCATTGAAGTTTGACTGTCTGCCACTGAACTTTGACGGCCGGCATCAAGGCCTTGCGTCGATATCCGATGGCTACATGCCTGTGGGCCGGGCAGGGTTTGCAATGATGAGCGATGAAGACGAGATGCGCTACGCCCCTTTCGACTCGGTCGAGGGGCTGCTGCAACGAGGCCGCGGCCTGGGAGCCGTGCTTGCGGCGACGGACCCGGCTGTGGCCACCCCGCATGTGGACGACGTGCTCCGACGTGACTGGCGATGGGACGAAGTCGACGACCGCTCCCGCTATCTGGCGCGGCTGATCCGGGACCTGGAACTGTCACCCGCCCCGGCCATCGATCTGCTGACCGGCTCCGAGCGGGACTGCGAGCGCGCCACCGGTGTGCTGGAACTTCTCGCGCTCGCCGGATCGGACGAGAGCCGGGACGCGCTGCGGTCCTACATCCGCAAGGGCGCGCACTGGGTCCGCGTACTGGAGTCGGTGTCGGACCTGTGGCCGGTCGAGTGGTGGGAGGACCTGGGTGACGTTGCCCGCGCCCGGATCGGCGCGGAGGAGGAATCGCCGTGGTTCTTCGAGCCGTGGACCCGCTTCGGGATCGAGATACAGCGTCCTGTGTCTCGGCCGTCCCGGTCGGACCTGTCCACCTGGGGCGAGGCTGAGCTGCTCGCCGTCCTGGCCGATGCCCGCGTCGGCGACGGCCGCAAGAGCGCCGTACTCGGCGAACTGGCCCGGCGGGCGCCGACCGAAGGACTGATCCCGCTTGTGCCCTCGCTCGGCACCAATGACGGCAGGTCCCCGCTGCCGCTGCTCCGGCAGGCAGTGCAGGACCTCGGCGGCCTCGCCCTACCGGCAGCACGCCGCTGGGCGGCGGACGAGCAGGAGTGGCTAGCCGCACTCGGCGCAGAGATACTGGCCGACCACATGGGCCCGGAGATCATCCCGGAACTCGTGGCCGAACTCGCCAACCAGTGGCGCACCCGCGCCTGGTGCGGACCCGACCGCACGGCGAAGCGACTGACCCGCTTCGGTCCCGCAGCCGCCGAGGCGGCACCACTGCTCCAGCGGTTCTGGCTGCGCACCCCGCACTCGTACGAGCGACCCGCTTATCTCAAGGCGCTGGCCGCCATCGCACCGGCTGGCCTGGAAAAGGCCCATGCCGAGTCGCTCTGGGACTGCGAAGACCAGGCACGGCTGCTGGCGATCGCCCACGCTCCCGGCTCCACGCCGGTCCTTGAGCAGATCGCGGCACTGCGCGACGACCCGATGGAGGATCCGGAGGTCAAGGCCGCCGCCACAGAGCGACTGACGACGGGCCAGACCTTTATCGGTGAAGAATCCCGTCGATCACCTGCCGGTGGTCACGCCACCGCCTGCACTGACACATGATCTGTGCCGGACAGTGCCTAGTTGTCCAGGAGCGGGTCGGGGTCCGCCAGCGCGGCGCGGCGCGCTCGTTGAGGATCCGGTGCAGCTGCGCAACGGGAGCTCCGGGACGGTAGGGAGAGGTCGGCCCAGACGGTCTTGCCGCCATTGCCGTCGAGGGTGCAGCCCCAGTCGGTGGTGATCCGGTCGACGACGACCAGGCCGTGCCCGTGTGGCACGTGCGGCCGGTGCGGTTCCACCCGGTGCGGTGGGGTGGGGCTGGGGTCGGTGACGGCGATGCGCAGCCGTTCGGGAGTGCGGTGGAGCTGGAGGACCAGCGGGCGACCGGCGTGCTGGGCGGCGTTGGTGAGGAGTTCGGCGGCGACGAGGACGGTGTCGGCGGCCACTTGACCGGCGGTGGTGGGCAGGTGCCAGTCGGCGAGGGCGGTGCGGGTGAAGTCCAGGCCCTGGCTCACGCACGCTGCTTTGTCGCCGGGCAGGAAGTCCAGTCGACGCCGGTCCGACACGACGGGATAGGGGGAGGGGCACATGGCGGTTCCCGGTAGAGGGACGAATCTCCGACCTTGACGTCTGCCCCGACCCGTGCGCTCTACGCGCCGGAGGCGGGCGGTTCCTCGCGGTGCCGGGCGGCTTGTCCGGCTGTGGCGTAGACGGGGAACAGCCCTACGGTGTCGGTGATCTCCAGCACGCGGCGCACCGCGGCGGTGGGCGCCACCAGGACCGTCGGTACTGCCAGGTCGGCTGCCGCGATCCGGGCTCGTAGCAGGGTGTTGAGGCCGCCGGAGGCGAGGAGGTCCACGCCGCTGAGGTCGACCGCGAGCACGGTCGGGAGGTCGCCGAGCGCCGTGTCGAGGGTTCGTTGCGCTTCGTCGGCGGTGCCCTGGTGCAGGTCTCCGGCGAACACGCACACCACCGCGGGGCCGATGCGTCTCGTGCTGGTCTTCAACTCGCTCGACATGGCTGCGCGCTTTCCAGCGGGAGGGGACGGCCTGTCGGGGCCGTACAGGGCGGCGCGGACGCTGCGGCGGGCCGTGAAGAGGTGGTCGGTGCCCGTGATCTTCAGCAGCCTTTCGACGTGGGCGGGAGGTGCGGCGATCACGAGCTCGACGTCGGCTGCCTGCGCGGCGAGGCGGGTTTTGAGCAGGGCGTTGAGGCCGGTGGAGTCGCAGAAGGCGAGGCCGGACAGGTCGACGATGAGCCGCGGCGGGCGGGCTTCGACGGCCGTGCCGAGCGCGTCCTCCAACGCGGTGCGCTGGTCCTGGTCGATCTCGCCGGCGAGGTGGAGGATCAACGCCGTGCTCGCAACGTCCGTCGAGGTGATCCGCAGTGTGCGTGTGGTGCCGCGGCGGGTGGGGGCGGGCGGCGGGAGGTGCAGGGTGGTCATGGCGCGCTCCCTTCCGGTCGAGTCGGCTGTCGTTTCGGAGGGTTCGGCCCGTCCAGCGGTCGGCGGGTGCCGGTGCGGCTGGTTCGGGGCCGGGTCGGTCGCTGCGGGAAGGCCGGGGTCGTGCGGTCGGGTCACCGGGTGCCGGTTCTCATCCCCACCACCTGGTGACGCCGTCGTGGGGCCGGTACTCGGCGGCCCGGTCCTGTTCGACCGCGCGATCGAGTTGGAGCAGGAGGTTCAGGGCGGCGCAGGCCAGGTCCTTCAGCTCGGCGAGCTTGGTGATGGCCGCTGCCGGCAGGGTGTCGTCGCTGGTGATCGTGTGGTCGTCTGTCATCGGTGGTCTCCCTCCCCGCGGTCTGAGGGATGCGGTCGGTGGCTGGTTCAGGAGCGGCCGTCGTGGTCGCGCCGGTCACCCGGGTGGGTGTCGCGTCCGCGGTCGGTGCCGGTGGGCGGCGAGAGGTCGGCGAACAGCTCCAGGAAGCCGGCGATCTCGTGCTGGGCCTCGGCGGGATGGCGGAAGTGTGTGTGGTGGGTGACCTGGTAGTGGTTGCGGCGGCCGTGTCGGCTGCGGGTGAGGTAGCCGGCGCTCTCCAGGTCGGTGATGACCGCCTGCACGGCCCGCTCCGTCACTCCGCACGCGGCGGCGAGATCCCGTACGCGCACCTGCGGGTCGCGCGAGATCATCAGCAGCACCCGGGCGTGCTGGGTCAGGAACGTCCAGCTCGTGCGGGGCTCGTGCTCGTCCGCCACAAAACAAGTATGAACCCGAATGCCGGTTTTGCCGGACATGGATTCTTGGTGACCATGAGGCCGGCGGGCCACCGGTGCCGGGAAGACGCCGTTCTCGTGGCTGAGATGCCGGTTGGCGGTGCGTGTTCGCGCTCCGAAAGCATGGCGATGGTGGACTGCCCGGTCACGTCCAGGCGGCACGGAGCCGGTCGGTGTGGGCGGTGAGCCAGGTGGCGAAGGACTGCAGGTCGGGGTTGAGTTCGCGCACGGCGTCGAGGTCGCGGGCCGAGGTGAAGCGCTGCTCGCAGTCCGCGTAGTACTGGAACATGTTTCCGGCCTCGTCCGCGCCGGGAAAGCCGAGCGCGCGGAACTCGTCCGGGCTCAGCGGCTCGTACCGTACCGGCACGCCGACGGCCTCGGTGAGCTTCGTGGCCATGTCGGCGAGCGGGACGTGCTCGCCGGCGATGCTGACGGTGGCACCGATGAGGTCGCTGCCGCGCTTCAGGACGGCGAGCGCCGTCTTGCCGATGTCGTCGACGGCGATGCCGGACAGGCGGCTGCTGCCCATCGGGAAGACGAGCCGGAGCGAGCCGTCGTCCTCTCGGTGGGGGCTGAAGGCGCCGTAGAGGTTCTCCCAGTAGAACGTGGTGCGCAGGAAGGTGGTGGGCACGCCGGCGTCGGTGAAGTACCGGTCGGCCTCGGCCTTCGCGTCGAAGTGCGGCACGTTGTACGAACCCTGCAGGACCGGCATGCGCGGGTCGTCGAGCGGGATGCACTCGCGCGTGTCCTCCAGCGTGGACCAGACGGCGTGCTGCACCCCGGCGTGCCCGGCGGCGTCCGCCAACGCCCGGGCCTGGTCCTGTTCCCGTTCGGCGGACATGTGCTCCCAGAAGTTGGTCACCAGGTAGGCGCCGTACGCGCCCTCGAAGGCCGCTCCGAGAGTGCCGGGTTCGTCCATGTCGGCCCGGACCACGTGGGCGCCGAGCCGCTCCAGTTCCCGCGCGCCGTCGGAGTCGGGATGGCGGGTGACGGCTCGGACGGTGAACCCGCCGGCCTCGTCCGCGAGGACCGCCCGGGCGAACCCGCCGCCCTGCTGTCCGGTCGCTCCGAACACTGTGATGATCTTCTTGCTGCTCACGGCATCCTCCTGACCCGCACCCTGGTGCGGGCGCAACAGTCCCAGCGCACCCCAGGTCGTCGTTCACGGCAAACCGAGCACCGCTGTTCAATCACGAGGCGCTGCGCAACGCCGGGTTCCGGCGTGGACGGCCTGCGCGGGCGGGCGCCCCGTGCAGGCCCCCGATGCACTGTGCCGGTCAGGCTGTGCCCGGTCGCGGAAGGCGGAGGATCTGTTCCGCGAGGGCGAGGCCCGGGTTGTGCCGGGCAGCAGCCGACCGGGCCGCACCGGTCACGGCGCCTCGGTGCCCGCCGCCGGGGGCCCGGGTTCCTCTCGTCGTCCGCTTCGGCCCCGACGTCCGCCGGTGTGGGAGCTGTGACCGACCGCTCCTCCGCGGACCGCTTCCGCGTCTCCTCGTCGGGCTCGACGGGGTCGTCGTCGGAGGTGGTCATCGAGCCGTCTCCGTCGGAATGCAGACCTGCACGCCACACGCGACAGCCACCAGGCGGCTTCCCCCGTCGGCTGCGGCCGGCGTCCGGGCGATCGGCGACATCGTCACGGGCGCGCCGCTCAAGCACGTGGCCAATCGGGAGGGTGGGGCCCCGACCCGGCCGGCAGTCGTTCCGGATGTCGGGCGCGGCTTGTCCGCAGCTTCGCCGAGGCAAGTGGCATGGTCAGGACGCCGGGCTCGCTTCGGAGGTGAGCAGCGCGAGGAGCTGAGGGCGGTGGAGGGCGGCAACGGGCTCGAGAGGGTCGGGGTGGCGCAGCAGGGGTGTGGCGTGGGTGTCGCGTTGGGAGGGGAGGATCGGGCGCCGAGGGTCGCCGGCGATCCCGGTGTGGTCGGTGGCTGTGAGGGCCTGGTGGGTGCGGGCGGCGAGTGCGGGGTCGGCGAGGAGGCAGGCGGCCCAGCTGACGACGGTCTCATCCATACGGTGTTGTCCCGCTGACCGGTGGTGCGGTCTCTCCCGTCATGCCGGTACGGCGGCTTGGTGGCTGCCGACCGGTTGCTGCGGCGGGGAGGTCGGAGGGTCCGCGGGCGTGGGGGAGGCCTGCGGGGGCCAGGGCCGGTGGGCGAGGTCGTGGCGGAGGGCGTCGAGTCTGGCCAGGCAGGTGTCGATGGTGGCGATGGCCGCGCTGCTGTGCTCGTGGATGCGGCGTTCGATGGCGGCGAGCCGGTCTTCGATGTGCTGCCAGCGGGCTTCGGTGGTGGTTTCAGGTGCGTCGTCGGTCGCTGTCATGGCGGAGGCGGTCGGTGCGGTGGGCGAGGGTGTCGAGGCGGTCGGTGAGGTCGGGGTGGGCGGCGCCGAGGTGGGGTCGCAAGTCGGTGAGGGGCGCTATCAGGTCGGCCGGGTCGGGTGCGGCGAGGGCGGTGGTGAGTGCGGTCAGCGCCGGGCGGGCTGTGGGCGGGAGGCCGGGTGCCGCGATGACCTGGGCGGCAAGTACGCGCAGGTCGGCGGCGTTGTCCCGGGCCCAGGCGGTGACGGCGCGGTCGGCGGCCCGGCGGTCGCGTACCGCCTTGACGCGTTCGGCGCCTGTCACCTCGGTGGCGCCGGCTCTCGTGCTGGGGCGCAGGCGCAGGTAGCGGTTCTCGGCGGCCTGGCGGCTGGCGACGCCCATGGGCCGGGCGAGGTCGGCCCAGGTGGCTCCGCCGGCGCGGGCGGTCTCCACCAGGCCTGCTTCCCAGCCGGCGAGTTCGGTGCGCAGTTCACGCAGCAGTACCAGCGCGGCCAGGGCGGGCTGCGGTCCCTCGTCCGGTGCGCCGGGGCCGGGCCCTGTGGGGGGACCGGGGTTCTGGGCGGTGCGGACGGCGTCCTCGATGGCGGCGAGCGCGGCGGCGGCGGCGAGGAACGACGCCGGTCCCGTCGGTTCGCCGCCGCCGCCGGTGGCGGGCGGGCCGGGCCGTCTACCCATCCGTGTCACTCCTTCGGCGACTCAGGGGTTTGTCATCGGATGGATGACATGTTAGAACAGATTCAGGTGAAGCGCACTGGCACCCATCGATCAGTGGAGGTGTTTCGCGATGCTGATGCGCACTGACCCGTTCCGCGAGCTGGACCGTCTGACCCAGCAGTTCCTGGGCACGAACGGCACCTGGTCGCGGCCGGCCCCGATGCCGCTGGACGCCTGCCGTGTGGGCGACGAGTACGTGATCTGTTTCGACCTGCCGGGGGTGGACCCGGAGGCGATCGACATCGACGTCGAGCGGAACATGCTCACCGTGAAGGCCGAGCGCCGCCCGCGCCACCAGGGCGAGGACGTGAAGTGGGAGCTGTCCGAGCGTCCGCTCGGTGTGTTCTCCCGACAGGTCATGCTCTCCGACACCCTCGACCCCGCCGGGATCAGCGCCGACTACGACGCCGGCGTGCTGACGCTGAAGATCCCGGTCGCGGAGAAGGCCAAGCCGCGGAAGATCGCGATCAGCCACGGCGGCGGCCGCAAGCAGATCCAGGCCTGACCCACCCGAACCGCCCCGGACGCCGGTGTCCCGCAAGGTCTCTCCCCCCGCCGACGCGGGGCACCGGCACCCACGGCCCACACCCGGCCCGCACCGGTGGGCTCAGGGCGGGCCGTAGAGGTGGGACACGCCCAGCTCGACCGCGCCGCCGTTGTGACGGTGAAGGACGACATCGACGATGCCACCGCCCCGCAGTAGCGCCGCATCCCGGCGCGGACACTGCAGGCCGATCGGGACGTCGTGCTCGACCTCTCGGAGGCTACGTTCATCGACTGCACAGCCCTGGGCGCGCTCGTGGCGTCCCGCGACCCGGCCGGCCGACAAGGTCGCCGACTCGTCCTGCGGGGAGCCGGGCCGTGCGTGGTCGGGCTGCTCCGTCTCACCGGCCTCGACGGCTACTTCGCCGTGGAACACAGACCCGCCGTCGGTACGGCCGCTTGCACGCAACGAGGAGAGACCCATGGTGACTCTTCGATGGGAAGCGTTCCTGGACCGCGTCCGGGAGCGCGGTGAATACGACACCACCGACGACGCCGAGCGGGCGGCGCGTGTCGTGCTGGCCCTGCTCGGCGCGCACCTGGTCGGCGACGTGCGCGCAGAGCTGGCCGCCCGCCTGCCCGAGACCCTCGCCCTGATCCTGCTCAACCCGCTGCAGGCCGCCGAACCGCTCGACCCGGACCGCTTCGTGCGCGCCACGGCCGCCTGGATCGACGGCGCCACCGAGACCACCGCGCTGTGGGACATCGGCGCCGTCCTGAGCACCGCGGCCGACGCCGCCGGCGACGACCTCACCGAACGCGTCCTGCTGCAACTGCCGCCCGGCTACGACATCCTCTTCGGCCGCCCCCAGCCCGGCCAACGCCCCTGAACAAGCCGAGTGCCCGCCGCCCACCGCTCGCAGGCACCCACTCCCGGAAGGCCACCGCCCATGACCCGGCACCGCCTCCTCCTCCAGCAGGTCCGTACCCTCGGCCGCTACAGCGACGACGAGGAAGCCCAGCGCGTCCTCGACACCGTCCTGGCCGTCCTCGGCTCCCAGCTCACCGGTGAGGAGCGCTGCGACCTCGCCGCCCTCCTTCCGGAGCGGGACCGAGCCGTCCTCGCCTCGCAGATCCCGCTGCCCGAACCGGCCACCGCCCCGGCCTTCGTCGAGGCCGTCGCCCGCGCCCTGCACACCAGTCTCGCCTGTGCCCGCTGGGACACCTCCGCCGTCCTGGCCGCCCTCACCGACGTGGCGGGCGAGGAGCTGACCGACCGACTGCTCGCCCGGCTGCCCCGCGGCTACGCGCTGCTGTTCGGTCGGGCCGACCTCACCGTTGCGGCTTGACCCGGGACGGCACCACCAGCGTCGGCCACCCGGCCGCACGGCGTGGCAAGGGCCGGCACCGGCACCGGGCCGCGACATCCGGGTCCGAGCCCGGAGCCACGGTGGTGCGCCGCGACATCCACGAGGGCAAGGTGTAGTCGGCCCGGCCCTACCCGGCGCTCGCAGACACCGGCACCTGCGCCGGAGCTCACCTGCGGGCCGGGGCGGGCAGGAGACGCCATGGTGCGCGCTCGGGTGCGGGGCTCCGGACCACTCGTTTGCGCGGCGAGTCGTTTGGCGGCGGGGATCCGGGGTTACCCGGCATGGGTTAGAGGAGCCCCCGAGGAGGACGACGTGGCGGAGCCCGGACCGATGAAGAAGATCGTGGACAGAGTGGTGGAGGCCGCGGAAGGCATTCCGTCCGGCCAGCGACCGCGGATGCCCGGCGCGCCGAGCACCGAGCCGCCGCAGGTGGCGGAGCCCACCGAACCGAGGGCGCCGTTGCCCCCGAAGCCGGATCAGTTGGCGCCCGCCCCGCTGTCCGCCGCCGGACGGGACACCGGCGCGCCCGCGGACGCGGCCTCGCAGAACGGCGGCTACCTGACGACCGCCCAGGGCGTTCGGCTGCCGGACTCGGACCACTCGCTGAAGGCCGGCCCGCGCGGTCCGGTGCTGCTGCAGGACCACCACCTGCGCGAGAAGATCATGCACTTCGACCACGAGCGGATCCCCGAGCGTGTCGTACACGCCCGGGGCGCGGCCGCCCACGGCGTGTTCCGCGGCTACGGCACCGCCACCGGCGTCAGCAAAGCCGCCTTCCTCCAAGAAGGGGTCGAGACGCCGGTGTTCGTCCGGTTCTCCACCGTTCTCGGCTCGCGCGGCTCCGCCGACACGGTCCGGGACACCCGCGGCTTCGCCACGAAGTTCTACACCGGCGAGGGCGTGTTCGACCTGGTCGGCAACAACATCCCGGTGTTCTTCATCCAGGACGCGATCAAGTTCCCCGACGTCGTCCACGCCGCCAAGCCGCACCCCGATCGGGAGATCCCGCAGGCGCAGTCCGCCCATGACACGTTCTGGGACTTCGTGTCCCTCCACACCGAGGCCACCCACCACACGTTGTGGAACATGTCCGACCGGGGGATTCCCCGCTCCTACCGCATGATGGAGGGCTTCGGCGTCCACACGTTCCGCCTCGTCAACGCGGAGGGCGCAAGCACGCTGGTGAAGTTCCACTGGAAGCCGAAGGCCGGCGTGCACTCCCTGGTCTGGGAGGAGGCACAGCTGATCGCGGGCATGGACCCGGACTTCCACCGCCGCGACCTCGCGGACGCCATCGAGGCCGGCAGCTTCCCCGAGTGGGAGCTCGGCATCCAGACCTTCCCCGACACCCCGGAGCAGACGTTCGCAGGCATCGACCTGCTCGACCCCACGAAGATCGTCCCCGAGGAGCTCGCCCCGGTTCAGCCGATCGGCGTGCTCACCCTGAACGCCAACCCGACGAACTTCTTCGCCGAGACCGAACAGGTCGCCTTCCACCCCGGCCATCTCGTCCCGGGCATCGACGTCACCGACGACGCGCTGCTCGCCGGCCGGCTGTTCTCCTACCTTGACACGCAGATCACCCGGCTCGGCGGCCCGAACTTCGCGCAGATCCCGATCAACCGCCCCCACGCCCCCGTCAACGACATGCTGCGCGACGGCTTCCACCAGGACGCCGTGCACTCCGGCGTCGCCCCCTACAAGCCGAACTCGCTGGACGGCGGCTGCCCGTTCTTCGCCGGGCCGGGCGAGCACGCCTTCATCGAACACCCGGTTCCGATCGCCGCCGCGGCCAAGGTCCGCGAGGCGCCCGCGACGTTCGCCGACCACTTCAGCCAGCCGCGCCTGTTCTGGCTCAGCCTGAGCCCCGTCGAGCGCGAACACGTCATCGCCGCCTACACCTTCGAACTGTCCAAGGTCTACGAGCAGGCCATCAAGGAGCGGGTCCTGACCGTCCTGGCCAGGGTCGACGAGGTGCTCTGCCGCGAGGTCGCCCAGGGGCTCGGCCTGCCTGCTCCCCAGGCGCCGGCCGGCGCCCAGGTCGAGGTGGCGCCGAGCCCTGCCCTGTCCCAGGTCGGGCAGCGGTGGCCGGCCACCGGCCGGGTGCTCGGCATCCTCACCGCCACCACCAGCGACGTGGGCGTGGTGCGGCAGCTGCGGGAAGCCGCACGCGACGCCGGGCTGATGCCGTTGATCATCGCACCCACCGGGGCGCCGCTGGCGGACGACCTCGCCGTGCAGCGGACCTATGCCGCGGCCCGGTCCGTCGAGTTCGACGCCCTCCTGGTGGCCGGCGCGCCCACGCGCGGCGCCGACGACCACGGCGCCCGGGACGCCAAATCCGGCGCCGTCGCCGGCGGCCAACCGGCCCTCGACTCCCGCGCCGTTCTCTTGGCCAACGAGGCCTACCGGCACGCCAAACCTCTCGCCGGCCTTGCGGATGCCCGGGCCCTGTGGGCAGCGGCGGGGGTCGACCCGCAAGCGCCCGGCGTGTTCACCGGGACCGACGCGGCACGGGCCGTCTCGGCCCTGGTGGAGCAGCTCGGCACGCACCGGGTCTGGGAACGTTTCCCGGCAACGGCGCACTGAGCCCTCGGCTGCTCATGGCCACGCGCGTTCACGTCTGCGGCCGGCGCCGGAGCCGTCCCTCCGGCCCCGGCCGCAGACTCTCGCGGCGATCCGCCCCCGGGGGCCTGCCCGGACCCTCTGCCGTCGCGGCGCCGGAGTTGCCCGTTTCGCGGACCGGGCCGTGGAGAGACGCGGGGACGGTGAGATCCGTACGGCCCCGCGAGGAGTGACGATGAAGGCCTTGACCTGGCACGGCAGGCGGGATGTCCGTGTCGACACCGTTCCCGATCCGGCCATCAAGGATCCGACCGATGTGATCATCAAGGTGACCACCAGCGGACTGTGCGGATCCGACCTCCACCTCTACGAGGTCCTCGGTCCCTTCCTCGACGTCGGTGACATCCTCGGCCACGAGCCCATGGGCATCGTCCAGGAAGTCGGGCCCGAGGTCACCGCCGTACGCGCAGGCGACCGGGTGGTGATCCCGTTCAACGTGTCCTGCGGGACTTGCCACACCTGCGAGCAGGGCCTGCACTCGCAGTGCGAGACCACCCAGGTACGCGCGTACGGCAGCGGGGCCTCGCTGTTCGGCTACACCAAGCTCTACGGCCAGGTTCCCGGTGGGCAGGCCGAGCTGCTGCGCGTCCCGTTCGGGAACAACCTGCCGATCATGGTGCCGCACGGGCCCGAGGACGACCGCTTCGTCTTCCTCTCCGACGTGCTGCCCACCGCGTGGCAGGCCGTCGAGTACGCGGCCGTGCCCGAGGGCGGCAGCCTCGTCGTCCTGGGCCTGGGACCGATCGGCGACATGAGCTGCCGGATCGCCCTGCACCGCGGCGCAGGGCGAGTGATCGGCGTCGACCTGGTCGGCGAACGCCTCACGCGGGCGCGACGCCGGGGCGTGCACGTCCTGGACCTGGCCGGACACGGCAAACACCTCGCCGACGTCATCCGTGACCTCACCGACGGCCGCGGACCGGACGCGGTCATCGACGCGGTCGGGATGGAAGCCCACGGCTCGCCCGGAGCGAAACTCGCCGCCCGGGCCACCAACCTGCTGCCGAGCACCCTCGCCGCCAAGATGATGGAACACGTCGGCATCGACCGCCTCCACGCCCTGCACCTCGCCATCGACATCGTGCGCCGCGGCGGCACCGTCTCCCTCTCCGGCGTCTACGGGGGCCAGACCGACCCACTGCCCCTGCTCACCATGTTCGACAAGCAGATCCAGCTGCGCATGGGCCAGGCCAACGTGCACCGCTGGGTCGACGACATCCTCCCGCTGCTCACCGACGACGACCCGCTCGGCGTCGACACCTTCGCCACCCACCACGTCCCGCTCACCGAGGCGCCGGGAGCGTACGAGATGTTCCAGAAGAAGCAGGACGGTGCCGTGAAGGTGCTCTTCAAGCCCTGAGCACCCGCCTCGCTCGACTGCGACCCCACCGACCCCGAGACCCCGCCGGCTCCTCGACGCAGTGCACGACCGGTTCGGCCCGCTCGACATCCTCGTCAACAGCGCCGGAACCGTCCAGGTCGGCCCCCTGGAAGCGCTGCGCGGACAGGACTTCCGCCCCAGGCCGTGGAGACCGTGTACTTCGCGCCGCTGCGCCTCACCCCGGCCGCGCTGCCCGATCTGAGGGCCGGCAGCGCCGGCACCGTGCTGCCCGTCCCGTCGGTCGGCGGCCGGCCCCCCGCCGGCACACCTGAACGACCGCTGGGTCTACCGGCCGGAGGCGGTCGGTCTCTCGCGGTGCCGGGCGGCTTCCTCGGCGGTGGCGTAGACGGGGAACAGCTCTGCG